>DATGYF010000615.1:0-8873 GCA_035298145.1 Terriglobales bacterium
GGGCGGCCGCCATCCTGGAGCACGGAGCTGGCTTTGAAGAAGGGTAAGACTGCGGTTATCGTCGGTGCGCAGTGGGGCGACGAAGGCAAGGGCAAGATCGTGGACGTTCTCTCGGAGAATTTCTCGGTCGTGGCCCGCTATGCCGGCGGACACAATGCCGGGCACACCGTCATCATCAACGGAAAAAAGTTCATTCTTCAACTGGTGCCTTGTGGTGTCCTGCGGTCGGGTTGCCGCAGCGTCATCGGGAACGGCGTAGTGCTCGACCCCATCGCCTTTCTCAAGGAAGTGGCCGCGCTGCGCGAGACCGGCGTAAAAGTGGATGGGAGCCTGTTTGTCAGCAACCGCGCCCATGTGATCCTGCCTTACCATCGCATGATCGAACTGGCTTCGGAAAATGCGCCGGGGCGCGTGAAGATCGGCACCACGTCCCGCGGCATCGGTCCGGCTTACGAAGACAAGATGGGACGGCGCGGCCTGCGCGTGGCGGATTTGCTCGACCTGAAGCTGCTAAGGACGCACATCGATAACGCCTGCCACGAGAAGAACATGATCGCGCACGCGTTGTTCAACTCCGAGCCGCTCGATCCGGACAAGATGTATCAGGAGTACGCCGAAGCTTCGGCCAAGGTGGCTCCGTTTGTGTGTGACACGGCCGCGCTTCTCAATCAGGCCTTGACTAACGGCGAGTCCATCCTCTTCGAAGGCGCGCAAGGCACCATGCTCGACATCGACCATGGCACCTACCCCTTCGTGACTTCCTCCAGCGCCACCTCGGGCGGAGCGGTCATCGGAACCGGAGTCGCGCCTACCGCGATCGACACCGTGATCGGCGTCACCAAAGCCTACTGCACGCGGGTAGGCGGCGGACCATTTCCCTCTGAAGCGTTGGATGCCAGCGGCGACCTGTTGCGGGCGCGGGGCAATGAGTATGGCGCGGTGACCGGGCGTCCCCGGCGTTGCGGCTGGCTTGATTTGCCCCTCTTGCGTTACGCTGGCATGATTAACGGCATCTCCTGGCTGGTGGTGACGAAGCTGGATGTGCTGGACGAACTGGCCGAGATTCCGGTTTGCGTCGGTTACAAGATTAACGGCAAGGTAACGGCAGAAATTCCGGCCCACGGCAGCGGCTTTGACGGAATTGAGTGCGTGTACCAGTCCTTGCCGGGCTGGCGCACTTCCACTCAGGGCGTCACGCAACTGGAGAAGTTGCCGCAGGCGGCACGCGAGTACCTGACCTTTCTGGAGAAGGAAAGTGGCGCCCGCATCGGCATGGTCTCTACCGGACCCGGGCGCGAGCAGACCATGTTTGCCGACAGTTTTGTCACTGCGCTGAAGGGTTTGACTGGACAAAAAACCGGGGCTTCAGCAACAATCTGACCAACGGAGCGAACGATGGTTGTCCTGGCTGTGACGTGGATGGCGAAAGTTGGCCGCGAAGCTGAAATGGCGGGAATTTTTTCCAAGCTGACCGAAGAGTCGCGCAAAGAACCGGGCTGCGGGATGTATGTGGTGCACCGCCACAAGACCGAGCCACGTCGCTTTTTCGTTTACGAACAGTATAAGGACGATGCCGCGCTGGAGGCCCACCGCGCCGCCCCCCACTTTCTGCAATACGCCAAAAAGGAGCTTCCCAAATTTGGCGACCGCGTAGAAGGGCACCTGTACGAACCGCTAGGTTAAGAAGGAAGTTGCAGTGATGTTCAGAATGGACGATGCCCAGATTGCGGAACTGCGCTTTCACATTCTTGACTCAATGATGGATGATGCTGAAGATATCGAGCAGGTCTATCTCTCCACTAACCGTGACGAATTCTGCAAAGAACCGGCGCAGCCGCGATTCCCTCTACGCGAAATCATAGATGAGATGAGATTGATGCTGCGGGAAGGCTATATCAAAGCCGATATTTCGAATGACGAAAAGCAGGCCCCGCTGGACGACATCAACCTCATGCTGTTTCATCACTACTGGTTCTCGCCGACCAAGACGGGAAAAGAAGTTTGGCAGCTCTGGGTTAGCAAAAATCGACGCTAGCAATCGTCGTCACTTTCCCTTGTCCGCCATCAGCACCCCGCCCGAAGCATAGCTCTCCTTCGAAACTTCATTGAAAGTCACCACCACTGCCTCGCGGCGCGCTGCGGCTTCCTCAACCATGGCGTCGGTGATGCGCTGCGCCAGCCTCCTCTTCTGATCGGCGGTGCGGCCGGTCAGCATTGTGACTTGAACTAATGGCATGAAAGCGCTCCTGGCTTCTAGCTACTGGCTTACTGCTACTGGGCCAGTTCGTATCCTGCGAAAAAGAAGCTCAATTCGAAGCGGGCCGTGTCATCCGCATCGGAACCGTGAATGGCGTTGTTCTCGATGCTGGTGGCCCACTTCTTGCGAATGGTGCCCTCCTCGGCATTCGCCGGGTTGGTGGCGCCCATCAGCTTGCGCAGGTCGGCGATGGCGTTTTCTTTCTCCAGCGCCAGCGCAACAATGGGTCCGCTGGACATGAAATCCGTCAGCGAATTGAAGAACGGCTTGCTGGCATGCACGGCGTAGAACTGCTCCGCCTGATGCTTGGATATCTCTAGCATCTTCATGCACAGAATTTGAAAGCCGTTCTTCTCGAATTGCTCGATGATGTCGCCGATAGCATGTTTACGTACAGCGTCCGGTTTAACGATAGTCAGAGTGCGTTGCAGTGTTTTCATTTGTCCTTAGTTACTCTTCCTTAGTGATTGCTGAGAACCGGGAACTCTTATCTGGCAACTGGGTCCTTACGCTTTCACTCCCAGCACCGACGCCACGGTCTCGCCAATTTCAGCCGGCGATTTCGCCACGCGGATTCCAGCCGCTTCCATGGCCTCGATCTTCTCCGCAGCGGTTCCCTTGCCACCGGAAATAATCGCTCCCGCGTGCCCCATGCGGCGTCCCGGAGGCGCCGTCTGCCCCGCGATGAATCCGACGACGGGCTTCTTCATGTGCGTCTTTACGTACTCCGCAGCCGTCTCTTCCGCAGTTCCGCCAATTTCTCCGATCATCACCACGGCCTCGGTCTGCGGATCCCGATTGAACAACTCGAGCGCGTCCAGGAAGTTGGTTCCGATGATGGGATCGCCGCCGATCCCGATGGCAGTGGATTGCCCGATGCCGCGGGTTGTGAGCTGGTACACCGCCTCGTAGGTCAGCGTGCCGGAGCGCGAGACGATTCCCACTGACCCTTCTTTGTGGATCCGGGCGGGCATGATTCCAATCTTGCAGTGGCCCGGTGAAATGATTCCCGGACAGTTGGGTCCGATCAGCCGTGAGCGCCTGTTTTGCAGGAACTCCCAGGCACGGACCATGTCGAGCGTCGGGATGCCTTCGGTGATGCAGACAATCAGCTCCAGCTCGGCGTCCGCGGCTTCCATGATCGCGTCGGCGGCGTACGCCGGCGGCACAAAGATCACGGAAGTATCCGCCGCGGTCTGTTCCACAGCTTCCTGGACTGTATTGAAAACTGGCCAGCCCTCGTGCGTCGTGCCTCCCTTGCCGGGGGTCACTCCGCCGACGATCTGCGTTCCATATTCCGCGCATGCCTTGGCGTGGAACGTGCCTTCCCGCCCGGTCAATCCCTGCACAATCACCCGCGTCGATTTGTTTACCAGAATGCTCATGTATTCCTTTGTAGCGCCGGCATCCTGCCGGCTGTCGGGAGGGCATCTTGCCCTCCCTCGGCGGGCGAGACGCTCGCCGGACAGCCGCCGGAACGGTGCGCTACGCTCTTGCCGCCGCCACTACTTTTTCGGCTGCATCCTTCATGGTCTCAGCCACGATAAAATTCAGCCCTGACTGTTTCAGTATCTCCCGCCCCGCCTCGACATTCGTGCCCTCCAGCCGCAGCACGATGGGAAGCTGGATGTGGGTCTTCCGCGCCGCCTCGACCACGCCGGTGGCCAGCGTATCCACGCGCAGAATCCCGCCAAAGATGTTGATCAGCACCGCCTTTACATTCTTATCGCTCAGCAGGATTTCAAAAGCGTGAGTGACTTGCTCGGCGTTGGCGCCTCCGCCCACATCAAGAAAGTTCGCGGGCAGGCCACCGGCGTACTTGATGATGTCCATGGTCGCCATGGCCAGGCCGGCGCCGTTGACCATGCAGCCCACGTTTCCGTCGAGCTTGATGTAGTTCAAGCTGTGCTTCGAAGCCTCGATTTCGAGCGGGTCCTCCTCGGTGACGTCGCGCAGTTCGCGAAGCTCAGGATGCCGGAACATGGTGTTGTCATCGAAATTCATCTTGGCATCGAGCGCGAACAGCCGGCCATCACTGCATGTGACAAACGGATTGATCTCCAGCAGCGAGGAATCGGTTTCCTCGAACGCACGGTACAAGCCGGTCATAAACTGAACAGCTTGATTGATCTGCGGTGCCTTCAGTCCCAGCGCAAATGCCAGCTTGCGCGCCTGGAAGGCTTCCAGGCCCATGCCTGGATCGATGTATTCCTTGAGAATGGCCGCGGGGTTCTCCGCCGCCACTTGTTCAATTTCCATTCCACCCGCGGCCGATGCCATAAACACTGGCCTCGCCTGGGCGCGATCAATCACGATCCCCAGATAAAGTTCTTTTTCAATGGGCAGAGTTTCTTCGATCAGCAACCGGCGAACTACCCGGCCTTCCGGTCCGGTCTGGTGCGTCACCAGGGTCATGCCAAGAATCTTGCTCGCCAGCTCGGCGGCCTCCTCGACTGACTTGGCAATCTTGACGCCGCCGCCTTTACCGCGTCCCCCGGCATGGATCTGGGCCTTTACCACCACACCCGTTGCTCCGGAATCGAAAAGCTTTTTGGCGGCAGTTTCGCCTGCCCCCTGGCTCTCGACCATTTCTCCGCGAGGCACCGCAACCCCATACTTCTTCAGGATGTTCTTGGCCTGGTACTCATGAATTTTCATAATGATTCTTAACTGGACCTGTCGGCACGACCTGGCTTGCAGCTTAGGGCAGTGGTTCGCGACCCTCAATTTTATAGAAGCGTTACCGATAGGGCAAACCCGCCGTGAGGTAAACCGCGATCTTGCCACGCTGATTCTGATTGCGGTCTGGTGCTGGCCCTGCCACTTGAACCTGCAAACGATGCTACTCTTGTAGCCGTCCCATGATCACTGAAGCCCTGCAACGCATCGCTAATGAACGAGAATCCCTCACCCGCGAAGAAGCGCGCGCGGTCATGACAGAAGTTTTCTCCGGTAAGGCCACAGACGCTCAAATTGCCGCCCTGCTGGTCGCTCTTCACATGAAGGGCGAGACCGTGGAGGAGATCGTCGGCTTCGCCGAGGCTATGCGTACAGCGGCAGAGCCGTTGCCGCTTCACCAGGACTCCACGCTGGACGTCAGCACTACGGGTCGGGACGCCCTGGTTGACACCTGCGGCACCGGCGGAGACGCCCGCGGCACCTTCAATATCTCCACCGCGACGGCGTTCGTCGTAGCCGGCGCCGGCGTGCGTGTGGCCAAGCACGGCAACCGCAGCCTCAGCTCAAAGTGTGGCTCGGCCGACGTGATGGAGGCCCTGGGCGTAAAAATCAGTCTGCCCACCTCGGTTCTGGGCGCCTGTCTCGAAGAAGTCGGTATAGTGTTTTTGTTCGCTCCCGCCATGCATACCGCCATGAAATATGTGCAGCCGGCCCGCCGCGAGCTGCGCCTGCGGACAATTTTCAATCTGCTCGGCCCGCTCACCAATCCGGCAAGAGCTTCGGCGCAGGTAGTCGGCGTCTATTCTCTCGATCTGGTGGAGAAGGTAGCTGAAGTTCTCAGCATGTTAGGCGCGCATCGCGCTCTGGTGGTCCACGGTTTGGATGGTCTGGATGAAATCACCATCACGGGTCCGACCCGCATCGCCGAAGTGCGCGACGGAAACGTTCGCACTTACGAGGTGACGCCGGAAGAATTCGGGATCAAGCGTGCCCAACTCGAAGATATCTCCGGCGGTGACGCCGAAGCCAACGCAGCCATTATTCGTGAGATTCTCGCGGGAAAGAAGTCGCCCCGGCGCGATGTAGTGCTGCTGAACGCCTCGGCCGCTCTGGTCGCAGCCGGCCGGGCTGAACATCTGGGAGAAGCCTTGCCGCTGGCGGCCCAGTCCATCGATTCCGGCGCAGCAGCTGCGAAATTGGATGCGCTAGTGCGGTTTACCAGCACCTACATCTGAAACGGACCTCGGGCGTCGGACATCAGACGGTGGACTAATGGGACCGTGGTCTCTCGTCTGGCGTCGAACGTCCGGCGCCCGCCTTCTTCAATCTTTCGATCTGCTCCAAGTGGCTCGCCCCATGCGTCCCCATTCTCTCAACCAACTCCCCCACTGTAATGTTTTTTTCAGCTTCAGGGTGATAGGCCGACTTGTCGAGGTCCGCCAGCGCAAGACGCTGCAACAATCGCAGGTTCGCATGGCGGTTCAGCCCGTAGAGCGCGACCAGTTCGGCGGGCGGAGTCTCCATGTAGCCCAGGTTCCGCGTCCATTCGTCCTGGTCCATGGGCGCAATCACCGGCTTCTTGTCGGCGAGCATCTGGCGGAGCCTGTAGGCGTACACGATCTCGATGTCAGCGAGGTGACCAAGAATCTCCAGAATGCACCACTTGTCCGGCGCCGGCTTGTAGCGCAACACCTTATCCGGCAGACCTGACACTGCCGCCGCAACCAGTTTGGGGCTTTTCTCTGCCGTCTCAAGGTGCTTCTTCAGTTCGCTTTCCGTCATACAAGCTCCGCAATTTACGGATTGTCGAATTTACAAATTGTCGAATTGAAAACCCTGTAATTCGTAAATCCGCCAATTCGACAATTTATTTCACTTCCACTTTCCCCATCCACTCCGCCACTTGCACGTTCCATCCCAGCTCTTTGGTCAGCGTGTCGCGAAGCTGGGATGACGCAGCGGGCTCGCCGTGCACCAGGTAGGTAGTCGCGGGCCTTTGAGAAAAAGTGCGCAGCCATTCCAATAGTTCCGGAGTGTCAGCATGATCGCTGAATTGCTCAAGCACCGCTATTTCAGCCCGGATAGGGACCGTCTCACTGAAAATACGCACCTCGGCCGCGCCGCTCTTGATCGTCGCCCCGCGCGTTCCAGGCGCCTGGAATCCGATAAAGATAACGGTATTTCTCGGATCAGGAAGGCGTTGCATCAAGTGGTGCAGGATTCGTCCTCCGGTCACCATGCCGCTGGACGAAACGATGATCCCGGGAAAGTTCGCGTTATTGATTTTCTTCGAGTCGTCAGGCGTCAGGGCAAAGGTAAATCCCGGCCACTGCAGAGGCGAGCCATATTGCTTGATCAACCGGCAGGTCTCGTCGCTGCACTCGTCCGAGTGCTTCAAGAAAACTTCGACCGCTTTGATCGCCATGGGGCTGTCACAGTACACCGGGACCCGGGGAATCTTTCCGGACTCCATCAGCTCTTTGAGTATGAAGAGAAATTTCTGGGTGCGTTCGACGGCAAATGCGGGCACGACCACCCAGCCGCCCCGCTGCACCGTGTGGCGGATGATCTCGGCCAATTTCGGCCGCGGATCGTCAGTCGGGTGCTGCCGGTTGCCGTAGGTTGACTCCATCACAAGAATATCGGCTGCTTCGCCTTCGGTCGGTCCAGTACGCACAACCTTCCCGGGTGCGCTGGCCTGGTCGCGCACCCGGCCAATGTCTCCGCTGAACAGCAATTTCCTGCTTTGGCCGTTCAGCTGGAGCGTGAGTTCCACCATGGCAGATCCCAAAATGTGGGCGGCGGGGACAAAGCGAAATGAAACCTCGGGAGAGAGCTGCCGGCCTTCTTCAAATTCCACTGGACGGAAATGCTGTAGCGAGTCCTCCGCTTCTGCCAGGGTATAGAGCGGCAACGCGGGATCGTGCTTCGATTTCTTGTGCCGGTTGTAAAATCTCGCATCTTCTTCCTGAAGATGGCCGGAATCAGGAAGGATGATGCCGCACAGATCAATCGTGGAAGGCGTCGCGTAAACGGGGCCGCGGAATCCTTCCCTCACCAGTCGCGGAATCCAGCCGCAGTGGTCGAGGTGGGCGTGAGTCAGGATGACTGCGTCAATGCCGGACGCCGGCACCGGCGTGGGCTGCCAGTTGCGCAGCCGCCATTCCTTGGCTCCCTGGAACATGCCGCAATCGATGAGCACCTGAAATCCGGCTTTACCGCTCCCGTCCGTAGAGGTGTTCACCAGGTGCTTCGAACCGGTGACGGTACCCGCCGCGCCCAGAAACTGGATGTATGCCAAAGTCTCCTCCAAAAGCGATTTTAGATTGTTGATTTCAGATTGCAGATTGTCAAAACTGCAGACCCCCGATGTTTCAAAATCTGCAATCTGAAATCGTCAATTTCTTTTCGCCGGCTCCTCAATCCTGTACACATTGTTTCGCATATTACTTTCCGGCACGCTGCCGTCATTCAGCACGATTTCCCGGGGAATGGAGATCGCCTCCATGCGGGTCGTGGCTTTCGATCTTCCTCGGACCAGGAGCCGCTGTGTGATCTGCCCTTGTTCCATCTTGAGGACCACCGGCACCTCAGCTCCGGCATCTCCCAGGTTTTCCACCGTCACGGTAACCACATAGGCTTTTCTCGAAGGCTCCCAGGGATAGATCGCTGCCAGGTGGAGATCCGGCAGACCACGGTCGCGATAGACCCAGTCGTCAAAGAACCATTCCAGATCGCGTTTGGTCTGGGCTTGGATGACATGTTGCAGATATGCCGGCGTGGTGTCGGCATCCGCACGATAGGCGGCGAGGGCCTTCTTCAGCGCATCTTCGCCAATCATGTCTCGCAGCATCCACCACACATACATCGCCTTACTGCGATAAAGGTCCTCGATGCTGGTGCTGATCAGCGCTTCGCCCGCTCCGGTCTTCTGACC
>DATGYF010000616.1:0-6101 GCA_035298145.1 Terriglobales bacterium
GAGGCCCTGGGGCATGTGGTCGAAGACGCCGGCAATGTTTCCGTCGCCATCGCCGAGCAGAAGAAGGCGGGAGACCCGTCGGCCAAGTATCTGAAGGAAATCACCGCCACCTGCACCAAGCATGCCGAACTGGTCCTGAAAACCCTCGAGGCCGGCATGGTTCCGCTGGTGCTGGGCGGAGATCACTCGGTGGCGGCGGGCACGGTAGCCGGCGTGGCCGAGTTCTATCGCCGCCAGAACCAGAAAATTGGATTGATCTGGATTGACGCGCATACTGACATCAACACGCCGGAGAGCTCGCCCAGCGGAAATGTCCACGGCATGCCCCTGGCTGCGACCATGGGGTTGGGGCCTGCCGAGCTGGCAAACATTTTCGACTTCTCCCCCAAGGTGAATCCGGAAAACTGTGTGCTCGTGGGGGTGCGTGACATTGATGCCATCGAAAAGGAAAATGTCCGTCGCGCCGGCATCGGAGTGTTTACCATGCGCGATATCGACGAGCGCGGTATGCGCACCGTGATGGAAGAAGCCCTCCGCCTGGCCGGACGCGGCACCGCCGGCTATCACGTCTCCCTCGACATGGACTGGATCGATCCCGAAGACGCGCCCGGTGTGGGCACACCCGTGCGCGGCGGTGCGACTTATCGCGAAGCCCACCTGGCCATGGAAATCATCGCCGACCACGGCCGCATGCTGAGCTTTGAGATTGTCGAGGTGAATCCGGTCATCGACGAGCACAACCGCACGGCTGACCTGGCGGTGGAGCTGGCCCAGTCGGCGTTTGGGAAGAAGATCCTGTAGCCTAGTCTTGCATACGAATCGTGAACGATCTTGACCCCAAACCGATACCTTCATCACAATGCACAAGTCGCCCTGACTGTGGTTGTGAGTTTTGCCTTCAGCGTCGGTCGAGGCCCTCACTGGGCGAAGTGCAGGATCAACTGGCTGAGGATTTCATTCGTAACTATCAGAAACCCCGCTGACCGCCTTCCTGGCATCCCGGCAGAGTGTGAATCGGACGCTCCTGTCCGACGCTTTTGGTTTGGACCTTAATTCTTGGCCGCGATCAGGAAAATCAGAGTCAAAAACGTCGGACAGGAGTCTCCGACCCACACAAGGCTTTACCCTAAGGTCGCTCACCTAATGCCCCGGCAGCGCTGCGCGGAAGGACTACAATTAAGGCGTGCGATACTACACCACCAAATCGATCAACGGCGGCACCACCTTCAAGTGCGCCCTATGTGAGCACAGCGTCACCACTCTGGATTTCAGCAGCCTTGCCGGGAACCGGCGCACCCAGGCGGCAACTGCCATGAACCGGCACGCGGCGGGACTGCATTTCCCGTCTCGAACTGTGACCCCTGCCAAGCTGGGCGGACACGGCGCGCTCTGAGTCGTCAGCCGAGCTCGCGCGTATGCGCTAGCTTCCCAGGGCTCGGGCCCAGTTGGCGAAGGCGTGCCAGGGCGCTGTCATTCCAATGGGCACACGTATTTGTTGCACGATGATCAGAAAAATGCCCGCCCAGAGCGTTGCTCGATGGACCTTCCGAATTGACCACAGGTCGTAGGCCACCAGCATCAGCAGGAAGACGTAGGAGAACAGTCCAGCCGCGATGGGCTTTCCCAGGAAAATGGCGAAGGGCCAGCGCGCAATGGCGGCAATCAGCAGCGCGATCGTGGCACTGAGGATGAGGCGCTTGTGCGCAGGGGAATCGGAGCGCTTGCGAAAAGCGAAGAAGATCAACGTACTGAAGATCAGCATGTCCGTGATAGGCACGACATAAAAAGTCGCGGCATCCAGGCCGGGAGGCGCGAAGCCCCTTGCCAGCGCATTGGTGCCCGCCAGCACACCGAGAACAACCATCGCACAGGCCAGAAGAAAGCCGAACACGCCCAGGCGGCGATGGATATCCACCCGGCCGGTAGAGACCAGGGCGGTCTGCGTGACCAGCAGGAGAATCCAGCAGGAAAACACCGCTCCGTGCACGTGAATGATGAACGCGGGTAGCGGGGCATAGATCATGCCCGCCAGGTAGTAGGTGCGTGCAAATCCAAGAAAAACCGTGGCCAGTATGAGCAATGCCATGGCCGAAAAGAAAAAATTGTCGAAACGGCGCCCAGGGACGCTGGTCGCAAACTTCGCGCGATTGCCGGGAGTTGCAGCGGTTGTTGCCATCATGTCTCCATGAAGAAAGGGACCAGGTGAGATTTCCTGCACCCCTGGGGTTGGCGTGGGCATTGTATGACACTTTGCCCTAAATATTGAAAACCTTACGGGAAATTCAACTTCGTTCCCATGGCTATTTGGCCTTCATGCAGGCCGGAACTTCAATATTCGCCGGGGCCGTGAGCGGGGCGTAGTTCATCTGGATCCCGCCGACGCCGCTCGAATCAGCCATCTCGATTCGCAACGGCAAGCCAGTGTCCTTGGCCACGAAGAGTCGAATTGTGCCCTGAGTCTTTGCGTTTTCGTAGTCATAGAACTCGTAGCCGTCTGCCATAGTGCCGTTCACGTTCTGGTCGCCGATGGGGTGCAGGTCGGTGAGGTTGGGGTTGGCTTGACTGCTCGACGCATCGCTAGGCGGGACGTCACGGCACTGCCAGGAAAACATCTCCTTCTCTTTCTTCAGTGCCCGGGGCACTTCCACATGCGCCATTGCGACCGCGGCGGCCGTCATACCTGCACCGATCGCGCCCATGGGCCCTTCTGCCGCGGCGCGAGCCATCGAGGTCGCGGCCATGCGGTCCAACTCCGCCAACTGTTGCGCTGCCCTTGCCGCAGATTCCTTCAGCAATCGAGGCACCGCCGCCGAAGTAATCAGGCTGGCCCCTCGGCCGTTTTGCACCACCGACCGAATCTCCCAGTCATCCACCGTTCCCGGCACGTCGGTGGCAGGCATCTTGTAGTGCATGGTGTATTGGCGCGTATTGCCCTCGACCACCAGTTCACCCGGACTGAATATGCTCTGGGCCATCTGCGCCATTTGGGGATCGCTGGTCTGCATGTTCATGACCATGCGATAGCCGGGCTGGGTCTTCAGCCTCATGAATGAAGTGTAGAGCGCGCTATCGAGCGGAACAGTCACACCGGCATGAGCGGGAATAGAGTTGGCTGAGCCGCCTGGTCCACCTCCCCTCCTGGATCTGCCTGGGGCGTTTCGCTGGGCCATGGAGGCTTGCATACGCTCCCGCATCTCAGGCGGCATGCTAGCCATCATTTGCTGCATCTGTTCCGACGACATTCCCTGCTGCATCCCGGGGGGGCTCATGCCCTGGGGGTTCATGCCCGACATGTCCGGAGCAGAATCTTGCGTGGTGTTCGCATTGGGCGCGGCCGCCGCAGTCTCCGCCGCCGCGGCGGCATCCTTCTTCTTCGACTCCGCCGCCAGCATGGCCCGGATTACCTTGCTGCTGACCCCAGCCTGGCCCAGCGACTGCAGGCCGGCTGAGGAGAGATCGAACTGCGTGTCACTGGCGGCAATGGTTGCCACAATCGTGGTTTCCGCCAGGCCGGACTTCACCATCTTGATGACGTCGGCATTGGTCAGAGGATTCTTCTGCTGTGCGGTCAGCGCGGGTAGGGTGAGAAAGACGAAAACAACCACGCTTGCCAGCTTGCTTACTCGTGCGAGTGACACGCGCATGGGGAGCCTCCCAGTTGAGCCAATCGAGCCGTGCTGCTCAGAAAGAAGAGGGCCGGAACGGGCGCTGCCCCGCCCGTTCGTGAAAGTCAAAAGGCAGTGCGGGCGGGGGTGCCCGCGCCACACGTTATTGAGTGACGGTTTTCACCGCGTCGCCGGTTTTGAAGCCGTTTCCTGACACTGTGGTGGCAACCGAGGAAATGTCGTCCACATCAGTGACCTTCACCACGCCGACCGACGTGGCCATGCGCCGGATCACCTTGCCGGTGGATGGGTCCTTGATTTCCTTGGTCACGCGCTCAACGTTCAGCTGGTCACCGACCTTCACCCCGGCCTTCGATCCGACATTGAGGATGATCTGGCCTCCATCGACTGCTGCCACCAGCCCTTCGACCACCACGGTGCGTGCCACCAGCTTGTCTTTGTCGGAGATCACCTCAGTGCTGGTTTTCTCGACCGCGGCCTTCACGGCTTCTCCGATGATGGTGCTCTGGAAGTCGCTGCTCCCGAAGTCCGCATTGCCGCCGCCGAATCCGTGCCAGTTGCCTCCTCCGCCAAGCAGCGAGGTGCTCTCCCGCGCCGATTCACCGTGGCCTTCGGCTACGGCCAGAATCTCGCCTGTATCCACGTCCACCATGCGCGCGGTCAGCGACACGATGGCTTTCGACTTCTTGTGTCCGAAACCTCCCAGGCCAAATCCACCCAGCGCGCCGCCGGCGCCGCCCAGATTCATGTTCTTGGTCTCGTTGCCGAATTGAGTGATACTGCCGACGACGATCGCGTCCACCCCCAGCAGTTTCCCGATTTTGGCGGCAGAGTTGGGATTGGCGCGGTCGCTATTGGAAAAATTCTGCTCCGCCATGATCTTGTCCAGAGCTTTGCGCTCAATCACCGAGTAGCTGCCGTCTTTGACCAGATAGGTGACCAGCAGGTCGGAGATGCCCTTGCCTACATCTATGTCCTGGCCGAAGAGCGCTGCGACATTGCTATGCACAGTGGCGTAATCAAAATCAAATATGGCGATCCGCTTTTTGCGCGCGGCGGCCGGTGCAGCTTGCGCGAATGCCGCCGCAACCGAGAACAGCAAAAACAGCGCGGCCAGTGACGTTACTTTTCGCATGGCGTAATATTCCCCTCCCCAAAAGAAATCAGGACAACGCAAAGGTTCCCGGCCCAGACCGGCCGAGGCTAGCTCGGGGTGCAGCCCTGGTCAACCCAGACGGTATGACATTGTGCAAGAATGAAGGAGCCATATCAAGCCCATATCCGTGAAAAAGTGCCATGAAAAAACTACGTGTCGGCATCCTGTTTGGCGGGCGCAGCGGTGAACATGAAGTATCGCTGCTCTCGGCCGCATCGGTCTTGAACGCCATTGATAAGAATAAGTACGAAGTTGTGCCCATCGGCATCACCAAGGAAGGCCGGTGGCTGACCGCCGGCGATGCGGAACTGCTGCTGCGGGGCCAAAGCGAAGTCCACTCTAGTCTTAGAGCGGGCGACCCCGGAGCCACTCCAGGAGCTGCAGTCCTGGCTACCGGTCAGGCGGTGGTGGTTCCGCCGGAGCCGCAGCGTCCGGGCGGGTCGCTGGCGGCTTTCCAGACCGAGGCCCTCACCCGGCGGGCCAGCGACCGGGCCATTAACGTTGACATCATCTTTCCCGTGCTGCATGGCACCTTTGGCGAGGACGGTACCATCCAGGGATTGTTCGAACTGGCGGACATTGCTTACGTGGGTGCGGGCGTACTCGGCTCCGCGGCCGGCATGGATAAGGACGTCATGAAGTCGTTGTTCCGCGCCGCTGGACTGCCCATTGTGAAGCATGTCACGGTGCTGCGCACCGACTGGGAAGCCGCGCCGAAGAAAGTGCAGAAGTTGGTTGAAAGCAAGCTGAAGTATCCGGTATTTGTGAAGCCGGCTAATCTGGGGTCTTCGGTGGGAATTTCGAAGGCGCGCGATGGCAAGGAACTGGCGCCAGCGATGGCAGAAGCCGCCAAATTCGATCGCAAGATTGTGATCGAAGAAGGCGTAGGCGGCAAGAAGCACAAGGCCCGCGAAATCGAAGTTTCAGTTCTGGGCAACGATAAGCCCGAGGCTTCGGTGCCGGGCGAGATCGTCCCGGGCAAGGAATTCTACGACTATACGGCGAAATACGTTGACGAAGGATCGCAGCTGATCATTCCCGCGAAGCTAAGCAAAGCCGAAACCAAAAAGATCAGGCAATTGGCCGTCAGCGCCTTCCAGGCCGTGGACTGTTCCGGCCTGGCCCGGGTAGATTTCCTGATGGACCCCAAGAACCGGAAAATCTATCTCAACGAGATCAACACCATGCCCGGCTTCACCGCCATCAGCATGTATCCCAAGCTGTGGGCGGCGTCAGGGCTGGCCTATCCCGAACTGATCGAGCGCCTGATCCAGCTGGGACAGGAACGCCACGAAGAGAAGAAGAGAAACCAGTACAGC
>DATGYF010000617.1:0-4746 GCA_035298145.1 Terriglobales bacterium
AAGTCCACGCTGGTCAATCTCATCGGCTGCCTCGATAGGCCCACCTCGGGCGAGATCTGGCTCGACGGCGAAGACGTGGCCCGCATTTCCACCCAGGATTTGAACCGCGCCCGGGCGGAAAAAGTCGGCTTTATCTTCCAGCAGTTCCACCTGATTCCTTACCTCACTGCGCTCGAAAACGTCATGCTCGCCCAGTACTTTCACAGCATGACCGATGAGCAGGAGGCGCTGGCCGCTCTGGCCCACGTAGGGTTGAAGGACCGCGCCGGGCATCTTCCCGCTCATCTCTCAGGTGGGGAGCAGCAGCGGGTGTGCATCGCGCGCGCCCTGATCAACGATCCGAAAATCGTTCTGGCCGACGAGCCCACCGGAAATCTGGATGCGGTCAACGAAGAGATTGTCCTGCGCCTGCTGCGCGAACTGCATCGCCAGGGACGCACCATCGTAATGGTCACGCACGACCCCGTAGTCGCCCGCCTGGCCGACCGCCGCATCGAACTGCACCACGGCAAGATTGCCGAGCAGGAAGTTTTCGCCATGGCCGACGAAGAGCAGTTCGACGAAGTCCTCGAAGAACTATGGGCGGTCGAGGAGCACGGAGAGATTGCCGAAATCGAGCACATGGAAGTGCACGGCGCCCTGCCGGTAAGCATCGCGGTCGAGAAGATGACCGCCCTGGGCCTGCTCACGACCAAGCCCCACCCGCCGGAGGTGCACAATCACAAGCCCTTCGTGAACCCGTGCCACGATGCACTCAAGCCTGCGGGCGTCTCCACCGGCGACGGAAGCATGATCGTAGAGTTCACGCCCCGCGGCCGTTCCCGCGCGGCCGACATCATCCGCCGCCACCGCCTGGCCGAGCGCCTGTTCACCGACAGCCTGGCCCTCGACAGCGAATCAGAAATCGAACAGCAAGCCTGCAAGTTCGAGCACATTCTTTCGCCCGAAGCGACAGATAAGATTTGCGCCTTCCTGGGCCATCCCCGCACCTGCCCGCACGGCGCGCCCATCCCGCTTGGCCCCTGCTGCGAGCGCAATCTGGCAGCCCGAGAGGACGAACAAGTGCAGGCCTCGCGCTTCAAGTAGATCCGTTATCCAGACCGGGCGACCTCACAGACGCCGACGGTGCCCTATTCATTTCGCGTTCATCGCGAAATGAATAGGGCCCGTGCTACTTGATCTTTTTCCAAACTACGTCCTCTCCGCGGGATATCCGCCCATCCTAAATCCGGCCGCGGATTGTCTGCCCAAAAACGCAACCTGCCCGTTATGATGTCTCTTCGCATATCTTCATGGCCACCGCTCGGCGACCCTGCATCGGCGTATTTGATTCCGGCTTTGGCGGACTCACAGTCCTCAAGGAACTGGTCGCGCTCGCCCCTGACGCCGATTACATCTACTTCGGCGACACGGCTCGCCTCCCCTACGGCTCGAAGTCGGCCGACACCGTTGCCCGGTACGCCATTGGCGCGGCGCAATACCTCGAACAACACGGCGCCCAGATGCTGGTGATCGCCTGCAATACGGCTACCGCGCTGGCCCTTGACCAGATTACGCAGGCTTCCAGCGTTCCCGTGGTGGGTGTCATCGAACCCGGCGCAGCCCGCGCCGCAGCCGCCAGCCAGACTCGTAACGTAGTGGTCATCGCCACTGAGGCTACAGTCAGCAGCCACGCCTACGCGAAGGCCCTCCTGGCGCGCGGAATCCAGGCCACGGAAAAGGCTTGCTCACTGTTGGTGCCGTTAGTTGAAGAAGGATGGGCGGAGCACCCGGTCGCGGAGCAAGTGGCCCGCATTTATCTCGACCAGGCGTTTACTGGAGACTTCGAGTCCGCGGACGTGCTGGTGCTGGGATGCACCCACTATCCCCTGCTGAAGCCCCTGCTGCGCCGCCTGGTGCCAGCCGCTGTGACCATTGTCGATTCGGCCGACTCCACGGCTCGCGTGGTCAGCCAGTTACTCCGCAAAGGCCTGCCCAGGCCTTCGAGGGAAAGCGAACGCCGCGGAGTGCCCCGCCTGAAATTCTTCGTGACCGATTCCGTGGATAAATTCCGCCGCATGGGAGCGCAGTTTCTGGGTAGCCCTATCGATGACGTCCAGCACGTCGAACTGAAAGAGTAACTGTCACCCTGAGCGGAGTAGCTGCTTCGCGTCGCGAAGCAGCTACGCAGTCGAAGGGCCCCTATAGCGAGTTCGCCGCCTGCGTTCAGGGGACTTTAGCTGTTGTCAGAGAAGAGCTCGTGAACTGAACAGTCAGAACTGGTATAGAGGCCCTTCGACTCGCCGTGATCGTCCGCAAGCGGACGACCCCGACTCGCTCAGGGTGACACTCTCTGTTGATGATGGGGGCTTGCGGACAAAATAAAAGCGGCCGCGAAAACTCGCGGCCGCTATCCAAACCAAAACTGAAAATCAGTACAGCCGGAAGCTGACTTCCACGTTGATCTGCACCGCCACCGGCTTTCCGTCTTTCATGGCCGGCTCAAACTTCCAGGTCTTGACCGCTTCGATCGCCTTCTCGTCCAGGCCAAGTCCCAGGCTGCGCGCCACGCGAATATCACGCGGCCGTCCGTCCGGTCCTACTACCAGCCACAGCACGCAGGTTCCCTGATACTTCGCCTTGCGGGCTTCTTCCGAGTATTCAGGATCAGGCTGATAGACCACGCGCGGGGCGCTCACTCCACCGCCGACGCGAAACACTCCGCCACCCACACCGCCGCCGCGGCCTTCACCAACGCCGGGGCCAGTGCCTACACCCACGCCGCCACCCGAGCCTGAACCAATGCCTCCGCCTGAACCGGTCCCGTTAGAGGGCGGGCCGGAAGGTAAGTGCGACATCGGGTCACCCAGGTTAGGCAGGCTGTTCGTGGCCAGCTTTACCTGCGGCGGAACCACTACGGTGGGCTCGGCCGTCAACTTGGGATTCTCGTTCCGCACCACCATCATCGGGGGCGTGATCTGCTCCATCGACTGCTTGGGCAATTTGCCTTTAGGCGCCTGGAACTTGTCGCGATCGCCGCCGCCTCCGCCGCCACCCGAAAGCGTCTTGGAGGGTTGAAGGGGAGGAATGTCATCCGGAGAAACCAGCGTTATCGCTTCATGCGGCTTTACGATCTGCTGCACCACTCTGCGACCCAGCAGGGTAATCCCAATGATGGCTGCGATCGCCAGCATGTGCACGACGGTCGAGCCCAGCACTCCGTTTTTCTTGTAATCGTAGAAGCCCCAAATGTCCTTGACCGGGACCGGCTTCGAAGTCAGCACCAGCGGAGGCAATTTCTTGGGAAAGAAAAACTCGTCGAGGTTCTGAAAGAGCGACTTCCACAAGGGCTCTTCCAGGGTGCTTTTCGAGAGCAGCAGATTAAGTTCGGGTTCGGCTTCGCCGCGGGGTTTCATCTCAAGTGTTGGCATAGTTGACCCGACTTCGAATGCTTAACGCGGGGCCGCAACTCCGGTGTTCAACTCAACCTGTCTTAAGCTTGATGAGCACATCGGCTGCCAAGTTGCTTTCTCGGCACCGAATACTTTCACCCCGCCCTGCGGCAAGCACTACGAATCCTGCTCGCTGACACTTCCCAAGTCCTTTAGATGCCAAGTTGAGGCAAACGTTACCTTGGCAAAATTGTACACGTTTCCCCTACCCTTCTGACAGTGCTTTTGCGACTCCGGAGGGCAACATCCGCCGGGTTTGCCGGCACGCCTTTCGGCCGGCCCTCCGCAGGTCAATGGACGTTCGTTCTCCCGCTCCCTATAATGAAAAAAATCAGTCATTTGGGAGAAATCAACCGAGTGCCGCTGGAGCTTAAATCCACCATCAATCTGCCTAAGACCGGCTTCCCCATGAAGGCCAACCTGCCCCAAAATGAGCCGAAAGCCCTGGCTCGCTGGCAGGAGATGGGGATTTACCAGCGTATCCGCGAGGCCAGGCAGGGGGCTCCGACCTACGTCCTGCACGACGGTCCGCCCTACGCCAACGGCCCCATTCACCTGGGCCACGCGCTGAACAAGTGCCTGAAGGATTTCATCGTCAAATCCAAAACTATGTCCGGATTTGATTCGCCTTACGTCCCGGGATGGGATTGTCACGGCCTCCCCATCGAGATCAAAGTTGATCAACAGCTGGGCGGTAAAAAACTCCAGATGGAGAAACTGGAAGTCCGGGAAGCGTGCAGAAAATACGCGCAAAAATTTCTCGATCTGCAGCGCGAGCAGTTCAAGCGCATCGGCGTCTTTGGACGCTGGGACGACCCCTACTCCACCATGACTCCGCAATACGAGTCGGTGGTGCTGGCTACGTTCTACGATTTTCTGGAAAAAGAATTCGTTTATAAGGGGCTGCGCTCGGTGTACTGGTGCATCTTCGACAAGACTGCCCTTGCCGAAGCCGAGGTGGAATACGAAAACCATACCAGCCCGACGGTCTGGGTGAAGTACGCGCTGGCTGAAGATCCGGCGCGGCTCGATCCTGCGCTCGCCGGGAAAAAGGTTTTCACCGTCATCTGGACCACCACGCCCTGGACGCTTCCCGCGTCGATGGCCGTGGCCTTTCATCCTGACGCGGAGTACGTCGCGCTGGAATCTGGCGGCGAGGTGTATATCGTCGCCGAACAACTGGCCACCGAATTCACCGGCAAGGTTGGGCTGAAAGAGACCCGGGTTCTCGCTCGCTTCGCCGGCAAGAAAATGGAGTACGCGAAATTTGCCCACCCTTTCCTTGAGCGGACCGTCCTGGGGGTGCTCGCCGACT
>DATGYF010000618.1:0-1647 GCA_035298145.1 Terriglobales bacterium
AGGTATTTCAATCCGCAGCCAGTAATCGTTCGCTCCCTGGACTCGATCCAGTGCGAGAAACTCGCCGGTGCCGTCCACATGGCCCTGAACGATGTGGCCGCCGAAGCGCCCATCGGCACGCATGGGCAACTCCAGATTCACAAACGCATCTTTCTTGATCCGGGAGAAGGAGGTGCGCTTCCAGGTTTCAGCCGCCAGGTCCGCGGAGAAAGACTGAGGGGTAGTCTCGACCGCAGTAAGGCAAACGCCGCTGACGGCGATGCTGTCGCCGGTCTTGAGTTCCTGGTTCAGCCGGGAAGCTGCCACCGTGAGACGCCGGTTGCCGTTCTCCTGAGCGACGCCTGTGACCCGCCCAACCTCTTCGATGATGCCGGTAAACATGAGTTGTATTGTAGCGCCGGCGTCCCGCCGGCTGGCCCGGGGGCGTCCCGCCCCGAATTCGGCAGCTTGATTTGCCTGACGCTTGTTCTCCGAATTCACCGGGGTGGGCAGGATGCCCACCCGACAGCCGGCGGGACGCCGGCGCTACTAAACTTCTCCGTATGGGTCGCGCAAGTATCCCTCGACCGCAAAATCCTCGCCGAAGCGGTGCAGCCTGATCGCCTTCACGTATGCCGCCTCGCTCATACGGGCGAAGCCGGGACCGGTGGCAAAGGGGACTGAGCCGGTTCCTGCCAGAATCTTGGGCGCGTAGTACAGAAATACCTTGTCCACGATTCCCGAGGCCAGAGCCGCGCCATTGATCATGGCGCCGCCCTCGACCAGCAGGCTGTTGATTTCCATCGTCCCCAAACGGCGAGCGATTTGCGTCATGTCCGGACGGCCGTCTCCCACTCCTACCGGGACCTGCTCCACCATAATGCCCTGGCCTTGCAGTTCGCGCTTGCGTTTCTCCTCCGCGAAGGAGCAGAGCACCAGCACATCTTCCTTCGCCGTCTTGACCACGCGCGACTCCGGTGGCAGCCGCAGCCGCGAATCAACAATCACCCGCAGCAGTGGCCGGCGCCGTGGCAGGCCGCTGCGATCAGTCAGCAAGGGGTCGTCCGCGATGATCGTGCCCACGCCCACCATGATGGCATCGTGGCAGTGACGAAGCTGCTGCACATGGGCGCGGGCCACATCGCTGCTGATCCATCCACCGGTTGCTCCCCCGCCGCCGAGCGCCGCGGGATGATTCAACTCGCCTGGAGGCGGGGCGATCTTGCCGTCCAGCGTCATGGCCGATTTGAGTGTGACCAGTGGCGTGCGCTGGCGAATATATTTGGCGAAGGCTTCATTTAACGGTCTAGCTTCTTCCTGCAAGATGCCTGACGCCACGGAGATTCCCGCGTTGCGCAGGCGTTCGAATCCCTTTCCGGCGACCAGCGGGTTGGGATCCTGCATGCAGGCGACCACGCGGCGAATTCCGGCCGCGATAACGGCGTCGGCGCAAGCCCCGGTTCGGCCCTGGTGCGAGCAGGGCTCCAGGTTGATGTAAAGAGTTGCCCCGCGAGCTTTGTCGCCGGCCTGCTCCAACGCCAGGACTTCGGCATGCTTGATGCCCTCAAAGGTGTGCGATCCCTCTCCGATGATTTGGCCGGCGCTGTCCACAATCACGGCGCCCACGCAGGGATTGGGAGAAGTTAGACCGATACCTTTACGGGCCAG
>DATGYF010000619.1:0-4033 GCA_035298145.1 Terriglobales bacterium
TTTTCCGACGACACCTCGACCCTCTATCGCAACAACGGCAACGGCACCTTCGATGATGTGACCTTCGCCGCCGGCCTCGGCCTTTACACCCGTTATCTGGGCTGGGGAACGATGTTTCTCGATTTCGACAACGACAGCTGGCCCGACCTGCTGCTGGTGAATGGACACGTGTATCCCGAAGTCGATAAGCAGAACCTGGGCAGCAGCTACGAAGAGCCGCGCATCCTGTATCACAACAACGGCAACAAGACGTTCAGCGACATCTCCTCGCAGGCCGGGCCGGGCATCACCGCAGTTCGTGCCGGGCGTGGACTGGCCATCGGCGATCTGTGGAACGACGGCCGAATTTCAGCAGTGATCAGCAACATGAACGCAACTCCAAGCCTGCTGGTGAACCAGGTGCGCTCACCCAATCACTGGATAGGAATCAGGACCGTAGGCACGAAATCCAACCGGGATGGAATTGGCGCGCGCGTTATGGTGAAGGTGGG
The DNA here is from genome assembly GCA_035298145.1 of Terriglobales bacterium. Lineage (GTDB taxonomy): Bacteria > Acidobacteriota > Terriglobia > Terriglobales > Acidobacteriaceae > JAIQFF01. The sequence goes on from DATGYF010000619.1 coordinate 492, forward strand.
AGCGCGCATGCTGGTCGATGAAGTCCGCAGCGGTTCCAGTTACGACTCGAACAACGACATGCGCATACACTTCGGGCTGGGAGCGGCAACAAAAATAGATTGGGTCCAGATTCGCTGGCCGAGCGGGCTCACCGAGCGCTTCGAGAACAACCTCCCGGTGGATGCGATTCACACTCTGAAAGAGGGGTCGGGAACAGAGATCAAGCAGCCCGCCAAGTCTTCCTGAGATTGCCGAACTGCCAGAACCTCTACCTTTACGTCTTTGCGCTCTCCGCGGTTAAAGCTTTTGACCGCAAAGTCCGCAAAGGACGCGAAGAAATGCACTGCGAGCTCAGTGACTTGAGCTGGCGGTCAGTGTTACGGGCTGACGGGCTCCGTTCAGTTTCCCGCGCATGTGGCTGGCCTGCTCGGTGGTGAACCACAGGTTACCTCGCGACAAGCGGTGCAGTTGTTCGCCTTGCCAATGCGCTTGCATGATGCCCTCGCGGGAATGAGAGTTCGATCCCAGCAGGAGATGGCCCAGTTCGTGTGCCATTACATTTCCCAGAATGTCCGAAAGGGCGACGTTCCAATCGGCGTGCAGTTCCAGCGCGCGTTCATAGAAGACGTCGCTGTAACAGCCGGTGCCTTCGTCTGAGAGGAACGCCACTCCGAAAACTTCACCGGCTGAGCTCGCAGACCGGGGCGCGATTCGCACCGCAAGGCGAGTCGGCCAGGCAAAGCTGGCACAGTCGAGATCGGACCGCGTAGGGGCGGGTGCTCCCACCCGCCCGGCCGGGCGAAGCTCGGCAGTTTTTGGCTGGTCCTCCGCGCCAAATTCTTTTCGATCTGCGCCCACCAAAATCCCTGGCGAGCCTTGTTCGCCCGCCCGGACGAGGACGTCCGGGCCCACGTGGGTCCGGGAGGTTGAACAATTGTTCCAGACGACATCGACTCCGGCTTCGTCGAAAATTCTGGCTGCTCTCCGTTCTGCCGCGGCCAGCACTGTCGCTGAAACTCCGGCGTCGTCATAGACAGAGACAGACACCTGTGGTCTCTCGTGAGGATAGGATTCCGGCCACGCGGGGAACGTAAACCCCAGCAGGAACGTAACTAACAACAGGCGCGCTTTCGAAAATTGAAGCACCGGCAGCCACCTCGGCAGCGCCGATCTTCGGGGCGTGCCGGGGGTGCCTCAAGGCTTTGCCGGTCACCTGCAACCTATTTGTGGGTAACTTGTTAAGCGCTTGCGCGTCAAATGCTTAGGAGCGTGGGTGACGCGGGAGGAAGTGGACGCGTCGGCTAGAACTTCGTAGGCTCGGAGAACGCAAGTGAGCGTAATGAGTAGCAATGGGACGCGCATGATCCAGTTTGGAGTCTTCGAAGTCGATTTGCGGGCGGGAGAACTTCGGCGCAACGGCTCCAGAGTCAAACTGCAGGAACAACCGTTGCAGATTCTGACCCTGTTGCTGGAACGGCCCGGCGAGGTGGTTTCGCGGGACGAGCTGCGGACCCGTTTGTGGCCCGCCGACACTTTTGTCGATTTCGATCACAGTCTCAACGCCGCCGTCCGCCGGCTTCGCGACGCACTGGGAGACAGCGCCGAGAACCCGCGATTTGTTGAAACCGTCGCCCGGCGGGGTTACCGCTTTCTGGTGCCGGTCAGCGGGATGCCGCCCGCTCTCGAGGCCGAGCTTCGGGTTCCTCCGCCCCAGCCTGCCCGGACCTGGTGGATTGCCTCGGCGGCGGTTGTCCTGCTTGTGGCCGGACTGGGTGCGGGCCTTTTCCTGGGCCGGCGCGGATCGGGGCCTTCCCCCGCGTCCCCTTCGATCGTCGAGCGCCGCCTGACCGCCAATCCCAGCGAGTATCCCATCAGCAGCGCCGCCCTCTCATACGATGGCAAGTACCTGGCATTTTCCGACGACACCGGATTCTACTTGCGCCAGATCGATACCGGTGAAACTCATCCCTTAGCTTTGCCTGACGGATTCAGGGCCAAGCCGGTCAGCTGGTTTCCCGATGGATCGCACATTCTGGTCACTTCGCTCGCGGTATCGTCACAGGAGCCGGGTTTGTGGCAGATCTCTGCCCTGGGGGGAAGCCCGCGCAAGCTGGCCGACCAGGGTCGGGAAGCGGCGGTCTCGCCGGACGGCACACAGATTGCGTTTCTGAAAGGAACCTCGGAGAGCCAGGAACTGTGGCTGATGGGGGCGGATGGCGAGCACCCCCGAAAACTCGCAGGCCAGACCGGCGACCTCTTCCGTTCCCCGGTTTGGTCTCAGGACGGAGACAGGGTCGCGTTCGTCCGGGGCGTGTATCGGGCAGGAACTTACGGAATACAGCCTCAGATTGAAATCCTCGATTTGGCCAGCAACCAGCGATGGACGGTGTCGTCAGAGGCGCGGCTGGGGCCGGCGTTGGCCTGGGTGGGAGATCGCGTAGTCTATGTGCTGAGCGAAGTCTCGCCCAGCCAGAACGACTCAAATCTGTGGTCGTTGAAAATCGATGCGCGCACGGGAAAGCCCCTCGGCACACCGGCGCGGATTACTTCAAGTGCCGGCGCCATCCGATACCTCAGCAGCGCCGCCAATGGGAAGCGTCTCGCCTATCTTAAAGAGGGCTGGCAGCCCGATGTTTACGTCGCCCGGCTGGAAGGGAATGGAACCAGGCTGAGTACGCCACGGCGCCTCACTCTGGATGAGCGGCAGGACCTGCCCTGGTCCTGGACGCCTGATAGCAAAGAGATTCTTTTTGGTTCGGACCGCGATGGATCGTTCCACATTTTTCGGCAGGCGCCAGACCAGACCACGCCCGAGTTGCTGGTGGGCGGCAGCGAGCAATCGATGCTGCCACGTCTGACGCCGGACGGAAAGCATCTGGTCTATCTGCAATACCGTCAGGCCTTCGATCCGTCCAACGCCGTTCGCATGATGCGGATTCCGGTTGCCGGCGGACCGCCCCAGCTGGTGATGGAAGTGCAGGGCCTCACCAACGAACAGTGCGCACGCCAGCCGTCCAGTCTCTGCCTGTACAGTGTCGCCGGCGACAAGCGCCTGACCTTCATGAGCTTCGATCCCATGCAGGGTACGGGGCAAGAGGTAACACATATTGATGACGACCTGCCCTACGCCTATAACTGGAGCCTTTCGCCAGATGGCTCGACCCTGGTCATGGCCAAATCAAACAAGCTCGACATAATCGTGCAGCCGGTAATCCGTGTCTTGACGTTGAAGGACGGCAAAGAGCGACGGATTGCCTTGAAAGACTGGTCTTCGGTTAACGCGATCGATTGGACGGCAGACGGAAAGGGTCTGTGGGTCAGCGCTTCCAACACCAACGGGACCAATGCACTGTTGAATGTGGACCTGCAAGGCCGGGCGCGACCGGTGTGGGAGCAGACCAAGATGGCCGTGGGTTGGGCGATTCCTTCGCCCGATGGACGCTATCTGGCGATGTGGCAAGCCAGCGGCAACGCCAATGTCTGGATGGTGGAGAATTTCTAACACAAACGAGCAGTGTCACCCTGAGCGAGTTGGGATCGTCCGCTTGCGGACGATCCCGAG
>DATGYF010000620.1:0-2977 GCA_035298145.1 Terriglobales bacterium
TCTGATTGCAGGTTTGCCCCACCAGACTGCCGAAAGCTGGGAATTTTCCGTGGCTGAGGCGATTGCCACCAGTGCGCCTCACGTCAGTGTGTACATGCTGGAGGTGGACGACGATTCCCGCCTGGGACGTGAGTTGATGGCAGGCGGCACAAAGTATCATGCGCACTTCGTCCCCAACGATGAGCTTACTGCTGACTTCTACGAGGCAGCCTGCCAGAGGTTGAATGCAGCGGGGGTATGCCAGTACGAAATATCCAATTTTGCCTGCGTGGGAAAAGAATCGCGGCACAACCTGAAGTATTGGATGCGCCAGCCTTATATGGGCTTCGGCGTGGACGCCCACTCCATGCTGTGTAGCTCCCTAAAGGCGGGCGAGAGTGTGCGTTTTTCGTCTCCGGACTCGCTTGAGGAGTACGTGGCCGGGGCATCCCACCAAAAAACGGCGGTTTCGAAGAACTCTGCGATCGAGGAAGCTTTCTTTTTAGGTCTCCGCTTGACCAAAGGCGTGGACCTGAAAGAAATCGCCACGGATTTTGGCGAGCCGGCGCTGCGCGCGTTCACAGAACCTATTTCCGAATGCGTGGATTTGGGGCTGCTGGAATGCGAGGGTGACGTGGTTCGGCTGACCGGGCGCGGAAGGCTCCTGTCCAACGAGGTATTCGAGCGATTCATCCTGTGTGGCTCGGACACTCCTGTCCGACGCCGTTGATGTTGCTTTTGTTTCTGGGCTTGTGATTGCGGATGGCATCTTATACCAGTGAAGATCAAAGTCAAAAGCGGCGGGCGAGGGCGCCCGCCCCACACATACGCTTCATGTCCCGCGGGTAACTTTGTGGGCTGAAATTCCTGTGTTCTAATCCACATGTGACACCGGAGAGAGCACCTTGGATTTCCAACTGAATGACGAACAGCTGCAGCTGAAGAAAAGCGTACGCGAATTTGCCGAACGCGAAATCGCGCCCCGCGTGATGGAGTGGGACGAGGCCGGTGACTTTCCACTGGCGACAGTCAAAGAACTGGGCAAGCTCGGCCTGCTGGGCATTGTGTTTCCGTCGGAGTATGGCGGCGCCGGGATGGGCTATGTGGAGTACGTCACCGCCATCGAAGAACTCTCGCGCGTGGACGGTTCGGTCGGCATCATCGTCGCGGCCCATACTTCGCTCTGTTCGAACCATATCTTTCTTGCCGGCAACGAAGCGCAGAAGAAGAAGTACGTCACGCCGCTGGCCTCGGGTGAGGCCATCGGGGCCTGGGGACTGACCGAGCCTTCTTCCGGATCGGACGCGGGCAGCGCGCGCATGACCGCGGCGCGCAAAGGCAACAACTGGGTGCTGAACGGCACCAAGACTTTTTGCACCAACGGACATTACGCTGACTTTCTGGTGGTCATAGCGGTGACTGATCGCGCCGCCCACACCCACGGGCTCTCGGCCTTCATCGTGGAGAAGGGAACCAAGGGCTTTCGCCCCGGAAAAAAAGAGAACAAGCTGGGTTTGAGGGCCAGCGACACCGCGGAACTGATTTTTGAAGACTGCGCCATCCCGTCGGAGAATCTTTGCGGCAAGGAAGGTGACGGCTTTATCGACGCGATGCGCGTGCTGGATGGCGGCCGCATCTCCATCGCGGCGTTGTCGCTGGGCATGGCCGAGGGGGCGTACGAAGCGGCGCTGAAATATTCCAAGCAGCGCAAACAATTCGGCAAGGCCATCAGCGACTTCCAGGCTATCCAGTGGAAGCTGGCCGACATGGCCACCGAGATCGAAGCCGCGAAGCTGCTGACCTTGCGCGCCGCCGCCATGAAAGATGCAGGCATGAAGACCACGCTGGAATCGTCCATGGCCAAGCTCTATGCCAGCGAAGTGGCGGTCCGCTGCGCTAACGAAGGGGTGCAGATTCACGGCGGCTACGGCTTTATCAAAGACTATCCCGCGGAAAAGTTTTATCGCGACGTGAAGCTGTGCACCATTGGCGAAGGCACCAGCGAAATCCAGCGGCTGGTGATTGCGCGGCAGTTGCTGAAGGATTAGACTCCGATTTCGCACCCACTCTGAGATTTGAGTGGACACCCTCAAGTTCTTCACGCCCATACGGCTAAGAGTTTATGGCGATAACAGAGCGGCGATGGAACTGGCATGTGTGGGCGGGATTTCTGTTCTGCCTCGCTGGCTTTGCCACCTTTCCCTTATTTGCCAGGTTTCCAGTCACCCGTGACGTCCCCTGGGTGAACTTCCTGCTCTTCGGCGCCGGCCTTGCGTTGCTCCTGGTCGGCCTGAGGCGCGCCTTCGGTCAGCCGGAGCAGTATCGAGGAAAAATCGCGGGCTCAATTCTGGGAACCCTCAGTCTGTTGGTTCTGGGCGCTTTCTGCTTCATCGTCTTTTACCAGACCAGGCAACTGCCGGCCTCGGGCGGAGCACCCCGGATTGGGCAGACGGCCCCGGAATTCGTGCTTCCGGATACCGACAACCATCCTGTTTCGCTTTCCGCCTTGCTTTCCAGCCCGCTGTCGCAGACACGCACCTCCCCCAAAGGCGTGCTCCTCGTTTTTTATCGGGGTTATTGGTGACCTTTCTGCAACTCCGAGTTACGGGGTATTGAAAAGCACCTGACCGAGATTCAAGAACTGGGCGTGCGCCCGGTGGCCATCAGTGTGGACGCTCCGGAAGTCTCGCGTGACTTGCGCCGGAAAGCGGGCTACACCTACACCTTCCTCTCCGATCCCAAAGCCGAGGTCATTCGCCGCTATGATCTTCTGCACGCCGGCGCGGGGATGAACGGACAGGACATTGCGAGGCCGGCGGAGTTCCTGCTCGACGCTTCAGGCGTGGTCCGCTGGGTCAACCTGACGGAAGACTATCGCGTGCGGGCGCGCCCGGAGCAGATGATCGAAGCGGCGAAGGCGTTGCCTTAGGGTGTCCTGCGGCCCCGGTTCCCAGTTGTCTCCTCCTGCTTTACACTGAACGTCTTGAAAACAGAAATC
>DATGYF010000621.1:0-2044 GCA_035298145.1 Terriglobales bacterium
TTTGTGGATACCTGGATTTTCAGGAACGGCAAATGGGTTTGCGTGGCTACCAATGCAACGCCCGTCCTGCATTGAAGAGTATCGGCTGGTCGTGACTCGCCGGCACGCCTGGTCGCGAGCTGTAGGGTCCGCGCGGTCCTCCTATGCCTTTGCTGATCGGATTCCTTCTCGTGCTGCTGGCGGCCCTGCTGCAAGGGACCTTCGTTCTCCCCATGACGATGGTCCGACGGTGGTCGTGGGAGCACACCTGGGCCACGTTTTCGCTGCTGGGAATGTTTGTCTTTAACTGGCTCATCACTCTGCTGCTGGTCCCCAACATTTTCGCAGTGTATTCCGCATCGCCGGCGAAAGACCTCGAGGTGCTGGCACTCTTCGGGCTGGGCTGGGGTGTCGGCGCCGTGCTGTTCGGCTTGGGCATGGAACGCCTTGGCATGGCCTTGGGCTATCCCATCATCATGGGACTCATCGCCAGCCTGGGCGCGCTCATTCCGCTGCTCGTGTTCTTCCCGCAATCGCTTCTGACAACCAAAGGTTTGGTGTTGCTCGCCGGGACCGCGCTGGTGATCTTCGGGATCGTGTTGTGTTCCATCGCCGGTTCGCGCAGAACGCCTTCCACAAGCCAGACCACGGGGACGCCGTTGAACGCATTCAAGATCGGTCTGGCCATCGCAGTCCTGGCCGGCATACTCTCCTGCCTCCCCAATGTGGGGATGGCATTCGGTGGAAACGTAATCGCCGCCACCGGCGCCCTGGGAATTTCTCCGGCTGCGTCAGGAAACACTGTCTGGGCGCTACTCTTTACTCTAGGATGTGTCGCCAACCTCGCATATTGCCTGTACCTGATGATCAGCAAACGCACACTGGGCCAATACTGGAACCGGGAGACGCCGCGCAATCTGGCACTGAGCGCAGGCATGGCGCTGATGTGGATTGGAAGCTTCTATCTCTACGGCGCCGGCGCCGCACGACTTGGACGCTGGGGTGCGGTAGCCGGGTGGCCGCTGTTCATCTCTCTTTCGATCGTCATGGGCAATCTCTGGGGCTTGTGGCGGGGCGAGTGGCAGGGCGCGCCGGCCCAGGCCCGCCGCCTGCTGAATCGGGGATTGCTGGTCCTCATCGTGGCCGTAATCACGGTGGCGCTGAGCAACTCGTTCTAGCCTCGCGTTGACTGGAAACAAGCCGTAAAATAGGCGAGAGCCGCGCGGGATCACTTCGAATCGGATGATTCCGTGCCGCCTCCTCCGTGTCCCCTGTGTCCTCCGTGGTTCGCGCTTTGGGATGAGGGGCGAGATTCCAAAAAGAAGAGAGCCATGTCACAGACGTCCGAGTTCCTGTCGAGCCCGCAGCCCAGAGCTCGATGGATGCGCTTCGACACCGCCCAACTGCTCAAGCGCTTTTTCTTTTGCGAACGCTCGCTTCTGGTGAGCGAAGCGGCATGGATTCCCGCCGTCGCTCCTCTGGACATCAAGACTGGGCTAGCTCGCTTTATCTGGCAAAGTGCGGAAACCGCGGACGCCCTGCGGAATCGCGTCTTCGAGCTGCGCTTCCCCAGCCGCCTGCTGGAAGAGCAGGGGGCCGACCACGCCCTGATCGAACTTTTCAGCGCCGTCAAGGATTCCCCCTCGGTGCCGGCGTTCCTGTTGAGCATAGGCAGAGTTCTCCTGCCCGCGTTGCGCGATTCCTTTCAAGCGTATCTGGCGGCATCGGATGTCATCGCCGACGGTCCCACTCACCGCTTTCTCTCACTTGCGCTGGCTGAAAAGGCGGAACAGATCAGCGCCTTCGAGCAGTGGGGAGAGTCCGCGCTGGCCAGCACTCCGGAGTCACGCGACAGCGCGCTGGCGTGGACGCAGGCAATCGCCAAGCGGCTTGCTGATGTAGGAGGTGTGGGAATTGGGCCATCATCATCGGCGGTTGTTTCACGCCCGCTGCCGGAGGCCAGGGCCTACGCCATCCCCGACCGGCCCGCGCGCGACCCGCGTTTCTGGCCCTGCCGCTTCTACTGGCCGGACGTGGTCGATCCTGCTTATCCCTACGGCGAAGG
>DATGYF010000622.1:0-4783 GCA_035298145.1 Terriglobales bacterium
TCGGACTCGCCAACGATGGCATCACGCCGGTTCCCGGAGTGCTTCGCCTTACCGTGTTCAGCGAAGACAACAAGATCAACGTATCGGGGTGCGTTGACCCCGGATATCCGAAACCGGAAGGCGTTCATCAAGCCATGCTGACGCTACCTTCAGGCGTTCCATGGAAGGGTTTGCGGCTGAAAGCTGAACTCGAAGTGAAGGGCGTGCGTCATCCCGTCCGCTGGGCGTGCCGGCAAAAGATTAATTCGGATGGCTCGTTGACGCTGCGTCACAATTACAAACCTGATCAGCCTTTGGTTTAGAAGCGTCAAGACCTAGCGGAAACGAAAATCTGTCATCTTGAGCAGAGAGGTTTTTCGCGAATGCGAAAAACCGCGGAGTCGAAAGACCCCTGCTGCAGGCAAGTGTTGATGCCAGGGATGCTGTCCTACAGACGCGAACAGGAGAAACCCCTTGAGCCTTGACGTGAATCGCCGCGAATTCCTGAAGATCAGTGCCGGGGCTGGCGCCGCCCTGGCCATGCCAACCTTGGGACATACCGCCGCCTCTTCCAAAATGATCGGCATCCAGGTCGGCGCCATTTCGTTTGTGGATGAAGGCACCGAGAAAGTCCTCGACGTGCTTCAGGAACGTGCCGGCGTGAACACGCTGTTTCTCGCCGTATTCACCTACGGCCGCGGCATTGCCGGAAGACAGATTCCGGGCCAGCCGCTGCCCGATCACGGCAAGCAGGAATACGATCTCAATTTTCACGGCGGGAACTTCGCCACCCCTCATCCCCAGTACTACAAAAATACGGTGATCAAAGACACGCGCGCACCCGACCATGGCGACCTGGACATTCTGGCTGAAGTCCTCCCGGCGGCGAAGAAGCGCGGCATGAAGGTCATCTGCTGGCTGGAGGATGTGTTTCGCACCGACTTGCCGAACATCCAGAAAGTTCAGGAGCGCGATCTCTACGGGCGGAATGCCGAGACCCTGTGCGTCAATAATCCTGACTACCGGAATTTCTTTACCGGCCTGGTTGAGGATTATGCCCGCTCCTATGACATCGAGGGAATCATGTGGGGATCCGAGCGGCAGGGCGCGCTTTCCGACAGTCTGGGGGCCACGCATGACACACCGCCGATCGATCCCGGTAACGTGACCTGTTTCTGCGAATTCTGTCAGGCCAAAGCCAAAGACCGCGGCATCAATGTGGAGCGCGCCCGGCAGGGATTTCTCGAACTGGAAAAATTCGTGCGCTCGGCGCGCAGCGGCAAGCGTCCCGTGGACGGCTACTATGTCCAATTCTGGCGGCTCCTGTTGCGCTATCCCGAACTGGCTGCCTGGGAAATGCTCTTCACTGACGGTCTTCGCGAAAGCTACGCCGCAATCTACAAAACCGTAAAGACCGCGAAGCCGGCAGTGCCCGTGGGCTGGCACATCTGGCACAACAATTCCTTCAATCCGATCTATCGCGCGGAACAGGACCTGCATGAGCTCTCGAATTATTCAGATTTCATAAAAGTTGTTATGTACAACAACTGCGGCGGCGAGCGCATGGCGCTGTACGCGGACAACATCGGCTCGACGCTCTATCGAGATCTCTCGAAACAAGCTCTGATCGACCTGAACTATTCGCTGATGGGATTCAAGGAGGGCAGCTACGATCAGATTCCTCGCACCGGCCTTTCGGCCGACTACGTCTATCGCGAGACCAGACGCGCGCTGGAGGGGGTTGCCGGCACGAACACCCGGATATGGCCAGGCATTGATATCGATATCCCCACCGAGCCCAATCACAGCAAGTGCACGCCGCAAAGTGTAAAGCAAGCAGTTCTGGCGGCTTTCCGCGCGGGCGCGCCCGGCGTGCTGCTATCCCGAAAGTATTCCGAGATGCGGCTGGCCAACCTCAGCGGCGCTGGGGATGCGATTCGCGAGTTGAAACTGTAGCGGTCTGATGCCCGCTCGCCGCGATTGGTAACGCGAAGTCGGCTTTTGGGAAGTTCCCACCCTGTCATTCCAAAGAACGCGGAAACGAGGGTGTCCCGTCCTCGTCGTTCCGCGCTTTGGAACGACAGGGCGGGAAATCAGTCAGGGCCTGGCTGTCTCGCATGGATCCGCGGCGGAATCCTGCCTCGATCCAGTGCTCATTGGCCCTGCCGGCAAATTGTTCGCTGCGCCCGCTAGTCTTCAGGCGTGGGTTCGTTCGGCGCGGGTTCGTTCGGAGCATTTTCGGCAGGCGCAAGAGGCAATTGCGAAGCGCTGCTCAGCAGGCCGCGCTCCTCGGGCGAGAACTCGTTCTTGAAGCGGTCGGAATCGATGACCTGTTGCCGCTGGTCGGGTGGCATGGCGCTGAGATCGCGGATTGCGGTACGCAATTTCTTCCGGCGATCGGGAGGCAGATCTCTGAGCTGAGAAAACAGCTGCCGCGCCTGTTGCTTCTGATCGGGAGTCAGGTGCTCCCAGGTTTCCATGCGTTGCAGGATGCGGTTCTGCTGCTGCTGCGGGAGGCTGCTGAAACGCAGCAACCGTTCCCTTAAGATCTGCTGCCGGGCCGGCGGAAGGCTGCGGAACTGGGGATCGTTGTCGAGGGCCTTCTGCTGCTGATCAGGAGGCAGGTCTTTGTAGCGGCGCAGCCATTGTCCGGCGTGACTGGCCTGACGCGATTCCTGCCTTTGCTGGCGTCTTTCCGTGGCACGACCCCGAGCCCAACCCGGCGCAGCGGCGAAGGCCAGCAGCAGGGCCGCCGTCGCTGCTTTTATCGTGATGGACTTCAGAGCGGACACTGTTTGTGATTCTCCCGATTAGCACCTCGCCACTTACGATCAGGAACTCGCAATCGCAAGGGTTTGCCAGGACGTCCGGCAACGTAAGCCAGCCCAGGCCTACGGATTGGCCGTCACATCCGCCTGCACCGCCAGATCATCGAGCACATCGAATTCGGAATACAGATTCTGATTTTTCTCCAGCGCCTGTAGATCTCCCACGGCCGTGCCCGGCTCCGCCTGAGACTGCGGGCCCGCTGCCACCAGCGGCGCCGCTGTATTGTTTCCCCTCTCGCCGCTGTTCATGCGAACCAGGCTTACGCCAACGACCATGACCAGGGCAAACGACGCGGCCAGCACCGGCTTGCGCAGCCAGTGCATCCACCCCGCGGTTTGCTTTGCGCTCTCCTCGCGCAAGCGCGCGCGCATGCGGACGTCAAAATAGGGCGACGGTTCCGGCGCCTGCCACTCGTCCAGCAGCGACATGGTCTGGCGGAAAGCCTCGAGCTTGCCGGCACACTCGGCGCAGGAGTCGAGGTGGGCCTTCACTTCGGGCGTGACCGCGGTCAGTCCAGCGGCCAGGTCCGGCATTACTTCGCGAGTTTCATTGCACTTCATGACTGCTTCCTTTACACAAACTCTTTGAGCTGCTCGCGCAGCGTTTCATAAGCGCGAAACAGCAGCGACTTGGTGGCGGATTCGCTCAGCTTCAACACATCGGCAATCTGGCGATACTCCATCTGCTGATACTTGTGCATCACCACCGCGATTCTCTGGCGCTCGGGCAGGGCCTGCACCCGCTGCCGGATGGCGGCCACCCGCTCCCGGCGCACGATCGCTTCCTCGGCGCTGGGCGTCCGGTCGGGCAGGTCCAGCGTGTGTCCATTCTCCTCGTCCGGTTCATCCAGGCTGACCGTGTTCTCGGGGCGCTCGTGGCGCGTGTCGCGAGCATGATTCACCGCCAGATTGGTGGCGATGCGATACAGCCAGGTGGTGAACTTCGCGCTGGCCTCGTAGCTTTCGCGCGAGCGGTAAACCCGCAGGAAAACTTCCTGGGCCAGATCTTCCGCGGCGGCGTTGTTGTGCGCCATGCGGAACATGAAATTGACCATCGGCCGGCGGTACTTCTGCACCAGATATTCGAAAGCCGAGTCATCGCCGGCTTTCACCTGCAGCATGATCTGGGCATCGCTGAGCGCGTCGCCGGACACTGCGGCCTCGCCCTCGAAGGGCGGCGCTTGCGGCACCCCCGCCATTGCAAGCAACCCGCGATCCATGGCTACGCTGCTCACATCTGATTCAACCCCTGAAGAGGGCGAAAGTTGCGCCTCGTCCGCTCTCGTCTCCGGCCCGGAAGTGCCTTCGGTACTATGGGCTGCGGTTACTTTGGCGGGTCTGGGGTCGGTAGGCATGGGCTGTGTTGAACCGCGCACACCGGCGGAGACCGCTGGACCGGCCCCGGAAGTCGCAGCAGGATCAGGCTATCACGCTCACAGGGATACACGAAACTGGTTCGTTTGCTAGAATATAGCGGCAGTTCGAGTTGGGCGCTTAACTCAGCGGTAGAGTGCCATCCTCACACGGTGGAAGTCGTAGGTTCAAATCCTACAGCGCCCACCATCGCATCCCTGCCTTGCGATGGAATCACTGACCACCTGGTTACTACCGAGTTGGAGCCAGCTCAACATTCCACCAACACCTTAGAGATAGTCGAGCCTTGCTCGGCCAGGACAGGGCAGAGCCCCGTCCCCACAATCTTTACTCGTTAGATTGACGAAGGCGTCGTGAGGTTGAGCGGGAAGGCTACGCCGCCGCACTCGATTTCCATGAAACCGCATAAAGCTGGGAGCGGGGTAATGAGATCGAGGAATGGCCGTATTCCCTGGCCACCCCTGCGAACAGAGCCGGACATGCCCTTCCTGCCAAACCTCGGTTACTTGGCGTACATCCTTTGCTGGCATAATCTGAATCCATATTCAGAACGACGGCGCCGGCCTCGGCCACCGGCACAAGCGACAAACTAGATATCAACA
>DATGYF010000623.1:0-8198 GCA_035298145.1 Terriglobales bacterium
CCTAGATAGTCGGCATACTGCTGATCAAGCGTGGCCGCTTGAGCTGGATACAAGGCAACTAGCACGTCGTGGGCGGCCGCAGCTACCGCCGCCTCCGGCAGCGCTGGAACCTGCACGTCCGGCTTGACCGCATACGCGGTAAACGGATAGCCGCAAATAGCGTTCACCGCGTCGTACACTGCAATCTGAACAATTGCAATCTCAACCGAGCCCTGCTGTGGTGACTTGCCGCCCACGACGGCGATGCTTTTGTCCGCCACTGCGTTCCAGAACACCACGCCATTGCTCGCCGGTGGAAGCTGCTCTGATTCGCGGCCACCACATCGCGGCACATCGCCCGCGCGCGTAAACGCCGAGGTCGTTATCAAAACGGCGCAAAGACAGAAATTTCTTAGCATTTCTTCTCTCCTCGTTGACGATTTCGGAAGTCCGCCGACGGGGAAGCGGTCTCGATCGGCGACGATCACGGTGAGAAGGTACTGTCATTAGTGAGTCTGGGAAAGCCCAAAAAATGAACCAGAGCTAAGTCGGTTGCACACCGAACTCTGCCGAGCTTCGCTCGGCCTGGACGGGCGAGGGCGCCCGTCCCCACACAGTCCGCGGTTACCAGACAGCCGGTGCCGCCACAAAAGCAAAAGCCCCGCTCGAAAGCAGGGCTCTGGCTGAGGTCTGAAGTCCGACGCCAGACGCCGGGGTGACCCGACAACTGACGACGGACGACCGACGACTGTTCTTAGTACATGCCTTCCATACCGCCGCCGCCGTGTCCGCCGCCGGCGGGAGCTCCCTTTTTCTCTTCCGGGATCTCCGCTACCAGGGCCTCGGTGGTCAGCATCAACGAGGCGATCGAGCCGGCGTTCTGCAGTGCGGTGCGCACCACTTTGGTCGGGTCGAGCACGCCCGCCTTGACCAGATCTTCATAGTCGCCGGTCAGGGCGTTGTAGCCGAAGTTGTAGTCCTTCGAGTCATTGACCTTGCCCAGAACGATTGCGCCTTCTTCGCCCGCGTTCTCGGCGATCTGGCGCAGCGGCTCAACCAGCGAGCGCCGTACCACGTTGACGCCGATCTGCTCATCGCCTTCGAGCTTCAGCTTGTCGAGCGCGCCCACGCAACGGGCCAGGGCCACGCCGCCGCCGGGGACAATGCCTTCTTCCACGGCCGCACGGGTTGCGTGCATGGCATCTTCGACGCGAGCCTTCTTCTCTTTCATTTCGGTCTCGGTCGCAGCGCCTACCTTGATCACAGCCACGCCGCCAACCAGCTTCGCCAGCCGCTCCTGCAACTTCTCGCGGTCGTAGTCGCTGGTGGTCTTGTCGATCTGGCTGCGGATTTCCTTCACCCGGCCTTCGATGTCCGAGTGCTTGCCTTTGCCTTCGACGATGGTGGTGTTGTCCTTGTCCACCGTGATCTTCTTGGCCTGGCCGAGGTCGCCAATCTGGACGTTCTCCAGCTTGATGCCCAGGTCTTCGGTGATGGCCTTGCCGCCGGTGAGGGTGGCAATGTCCTGCAGCATGGCTTTGCGGCGATCGCCGAAGCCGGGAGCCTTAACGGCCGCGACCTGGAGAGTGCCACGCAGCTTGTTGACGACGAGGGTGGCGAGGGCTTCGCCTTCGACGTCCTCAGCCACGATCAGGAGCGGCTTGCCGCTCTTCGCGATCTGCTCCAGCAGGGGCAGCAGGTCTTTCATCGAGCTGATTTTCTTTTCGTTGATCAGGATGTACGCGTTCTCGAGCGAAACTTCCATACGCTCGGGATCGGTCACAAAGTAAGGAGAGAGGTACCCGCGGTCGAACTGCATGCCTTCAACCACGTCCAACTGGGTCTCGAGGGTCTTGGCTTCCTCGACGGTGATAACGCCATCCTTGCCGACCTTCTTCATGGCCTGGGCAATGATGTTGCCGATGGTCTCGTCATTGTTGGCGGAAATGGTGCCTACCTGGGCAATCATGTCGCCGGTAACGGGCTTGGAGAACTTGTCCAGTTCGCCCTTGATGCGGTTGCCTTCCTTATCGAGGCTGCCGCAAATTGCGGTGATGGCCTTCTCGATGCCGCGCTTCATGGCCATCGGGTTGGCGCCGGCTGCGACGGTCTTCACGCCTTCGCGGTAGATCGCCTGAGCCAGAACGGTGGCGGTGGTGGTGCCGTCGCCGGCAACATCCGAGGTCTTCGAAGCCACTTCGCGCACCATCTGGGCGCCCATGTTTTCGAGCGAATCTTTAAGCTCGATTTCCTTGGCTACGGTGACGCCGTCCTTGGTGATGGTCGGTGAGCCGAATTTCTTCTCAATGACTACGTTGCGGCCCTTGGGGCCGAGAGTGACTTTTACCGCGTCAGCCAGTAAGTTGACGCCGCGGAGAATCGCCTGTCGCGACTCCTCGCCATGTACGATCTGCTTTGCCATATCTGAAATCTCCTATCGCTTTAGTGGCAGGCTGGGCCTGCGAAATTTAAGAAACCCGGTTTTCAGTTCTGAGTTCCCGGTTCTCAGTTAGCGCCGCGAGCCGGCGAGCTCTTTCTTAGCGGCGCCGGTCAGGATGCCCAGGACTTCCTCTTCGCGCATGATGATGAAATCTTCACCATCAAGCTTGATTTCGGTGCCGGAGTATTTGCCGAACAGGATGCGGTCTCCCTCTTTTACGGCCAGGGGGAACACTTTGCCTTCGTCGTTGCTCTTGCCTTTGCCGACGGAGATGACTTCGCCCTCCTGCGGCTTCTCTTTGGCGCTGTCGGGGATGATGATGCCACCACGGGTGGTCTCACCTTCTTCAATCCGCCGGACCAACAGGCGGTCGTGCAACGGGGTGAACTTTGCCATACTTGCTGACTCCTTTCGTTCGTTTGGGTTAAAATCTTGAGGTTTGATAGCTAGAAACCGGCCAACTGCTTGTTAGCACTCATTGTTGGCGAGTGCTAATTGTAGGCAATGGAGCAGGCGGTTGTCAACCAGGAATGGGGTTAGGATCCTGTAACATGTTGAATTTGTTAGTTCGGGAGCGGTTATGAGAAAGCTCGCTATCGGTTTCGCCACCCTGCTTCTTCTGGGCTCTGTGGCCCTGGCGCAGGACGACATGGCGCTCCTGAACTTCGTCGTGATCCGAGACTACAACGGCAAGCCTATCCGTAATGCCAGCGTGGTCATGCATCCCGTGGAGAAGAACGGGAAACAGTCCAAGGGCGGACTTCAGCTCAAGACCGACGCGGAGGGCAAGGCGAGCTTTGATGGCGTGCCCTACGGCAAGCTGCGGATTCAAGTGCTGGCGCAGGGCTTCCAGACCTTTGGCGACGATTATGCCATCGAGAAGCCGACGATGGAGATTACGGTCAAGATGAAGCGTCCCCAGGGACAGTACTCCATCTATGAGGACCATCCCGAGCAGAAGAAAGAAGAACCCGGGCCGGAGAAGCGGCCGGAAAAAGACTCGAAGGACACGCCACAGTAGAACATTGCAGATTTCAGATTTTAGATTGCAGATTTAGAACCTCGGGTTTTTCAATCTGAAATCTGAAATCAGCAATCTGAAATTTCATTTATGGATTACCTACTGAAGACCGAGCCTACCGCATACTCGTTTGCCGACCTGCAACGGGACAAGAGCACTATCTGGGACGGAGTGTCGAATCCTGTAGCTGTGAGAAACCTGCGCGCGATGAAGCCGGGGGACGGCCTGGTGATCTACGAAACCGGTGAGCATAAGAGTGCGGTGGGGACGGCGTCAGTGGTTTCAGTAGATGCCTCGGATCCTAAGAACCCCCTGGTGAAGATCAAAATTGGGAAGGCGCTGGGTAAGCCGGTGACTTTGGCGGAAATCAAGGCGCACAAGCTTTTTGCCGACTCTCCGTTGGTTCGCCAGGGAAGATTGAGCGTGGTGCCGCTGAACACCGCGCAGTTCAAATTTCTGAGTGGCGAGTGACGGAAAGGCTCATCAAAAAACGCGGGTCGAATGGAGTGTAGCGCCGGTGTCTCGCCGGCGTCCCGCCTGCCCATCGGGCCGGCCGGAGGCCGGCGCTAACCGAAAGTTAGCTGGCCAGTTTGCGCAGGAATTCGCGCTCGTCCATGTGGTATTTGAAGGCTTTGTGGCCGTCGATGAAGATGACGGGGACTTCGTCCGTAAAACGGCGGCGCAGTTCGTCGTCGCTTTCCACGTCGATTTCCCTCCAAGTAAAGCCGCCGCGGCGCTGTAGCTTGGTAAGCGTCTCCTTGACAATCTCACACAAGTGACAGCCCTTACGGGAATAAACGACGACCTGGCGCGGCTCCGCCATGGGCGGAGTCTAGCAGGTTTGATTCAACCCGAAAAGTATTTGTCGGGGTAGCGCCAGCACGAGCGGGACGCTCGCGCCTACATTCAAACCTTCTCAGTTACAATCCTCGGCATGGATCGCAGCAAACCACTCTCAGGAAAGACTGCCCTGATTACCGGCGGAGCGCGCCGCCTGGGCCGAGCCATCGGGCTCGAACTGGCTCAGGCAGGGGCCGATGTGGCCATCACTTTTCGCAACTCCGTGCGCGAGGCCCAGCATACCGTCATCGACCTGGGCAGCTTCGGAGTCCGTGCCGTGGCCCTGCGGTGCGACATCACCGAGGAAAAGAGCGTCAGGTCCGCAATCAGGGAAACCGTGAAGGAGCTGGGCGGAATCGATATTCTGGTCAACAACGCCGCCAACTATGAGACCGTCGAGTTCGACCAGATCACACTGCAGCAATGGGACGCCATATTTGCCTCCAACACGCGCGGCCCGTTCCTGGTCTCGCGCCAGGCTCTGAAGCATTTGCGGGAGCGGCGGGGAAAGATCATCAACCTGGGCTCGCTGGGCGGTCTGCGTGCCTGGGCCAGTCATGCGCACTATTGTTCGTCGAAGGCCGCGGTTCACATGCTGACCAAGGTGATGGCCAAAGCCCTGGCGCCGGAGATTGCAGTCAACTGCATCGCCCCGGGGATGATCGACCTCGGAGAAAAGGCGGCGGCCTCATTTATGAAGAAGATGGCCCGGGAGACTCCGATGCGGCGCAATGGCACGGGTGAAGAGATTGCTGCCGCGGCGCTCTTTTTTGCCATGGCCCCGCACTTTATTACCGGGCAGATCCTGGTGGTGGATGGAGGACTGGGCCTGTAACCCGGTGTGGGTCGGACACTCTGGTCCGACGCCTTTGACTTTGGGTTGTGGTGCTGATATCCGAGAAAAAACAGAGTCAACAGCGTCGAACAGGAGTGTCCGACCCACACCCGATTGTCATCTCTGGAGGTTTGCGATATCGTGACCGGTTCATGACGAGAGTGTTAGGCGTACTGCTGATGTTCGCTTCTTCGCTGGCCTGGGCACAGACCCGGATCGAGGATGGGGGACACGAGATACAGTTTTGGACCGGCGGCGGCCACTCCGTCTCGGGCGGCACCTCGAATATCGGAGTATGGAACGCCGGCCTGCGTTACGGTTGGGTCCTGACCAGGCCTCACGGCCCGGGATTTCTCAAAGGACGATTCGAGTATGCCCTGGATGCCATACCGGCTTTTCTGGTATTCCAGCCCGCCAACACAGCTTACGGAATTGGCTTCAATCCTTTGAACCTGAAGTGGAACTTTGCCACGCGGGGAAGGATCGTGCCCTATCTTGAACTCAGCGGGGGGACGCTGTTTACCAACCATGATGTACCCTACGGCACTGACCGGGTGAACTTCACATCTTCGGCCGCGCTGGGGGCGCATTTTCTGGGAGAAGCGCGCAACTGGAGCATCGAGTTGCGCTACATGCACATTTCGAACGCGGGGCTGAGTGATCCCAATCCGGGGATCAACACGATTCAGGTGCGGTTGGGAATCGGCAAATTCTTCAGTAGCGGTAGAAAGTCAGCACATTAGAAGATCGGAGACCACGTGATTCGCAGATTCGCCAATTTCCTCGCTGTTGCCATGTTGTGCCTGCCGGTTTGCGCCCAGGCGCCCGCCGACTGGATCGCCGCCAGTAACAAGTACACCAACCTGCTGCTGGCGGTCGAGATGAAGCACACTCCAGAGCTGGGTTCGAATGAGGGCTTGAGCCAGTTTGATACCGAAGTCTCTCAACCCACCCTGGCCGATGAAGACCAGGAGCGGCAGGAGACCGAAGCCGTAGTCACAACTTTCAAGAGCGCGGTCGGGCAACAGAAGCAGAAGGAAGTGGCGCAGGACCTCCAGATCATGATCCGCACAGCGGAGCTGCAATTCCGGGAGCTGGATTTCGCGCGCGCCCACAAAGTGGATTTCCTGAATGCGAGTCAAACCGTCTTCCGCGGTTTACGAGTGCTGCTCGATGAACAGACTCCCGCGGAACGGCGGCCCGCGGCCGTGGTCCGCATCCGAAAATATGCCGGGATGGAGCCGGGATACAAACCGCTGGCTGACATCCTGAAGCAGCGCGTGATGGAGCAGATGGCCAAGCCGGGCGTGGTTTATCCCGCCCGCACCGAGATTGAAACCGAACTGGGCCGCAATCCCAACTACATGGAGGGCATCGCCGCGCTGCTCCAGAAATACAAACTGACGGGCTGGCAAGAACCCTACAACAAGCTCAAAGCGCAGCTCGCCGAATATGACTCGTGGACAAAGGCCAATGTGCTGCCCAAGGCGCGCGCCGATTTCCGCCTTCCGCCCGAGGAATATGCGCTCAATCTGGAAGACTACGGCATCGACATTCCGCCCGCCCAGGTTGCTGCCATGGCACACCAGATGTTTGGCGAACTTCAGGCCGAAATGAAGCCCATCGCGGAGCAGATCGCGAAGCAAAGGCACCTGCCGTCGAGCGACTATCGCGACGTAATCCGCGAACTGAAGAAGCAACAACTGGTGGGCGACGCCATTCTGCCGTTTTACCAGGAGCGGTTGAAGCAGATTGAAAGGATCATCGTCGATAAACAGATTGTTACTCTTCCCGACCGGCCGGCGCGGATCCGGATCGCCACTGCCGCCGAGACCGCGCAGCAGCCCGCGCCGCACATGGTGCCTCCTCCATTTCTGCACAATACCGGGCAGAAGGGTGAGTTTGTTTTGCCGCTGAATATTCCGGCCGGACCCGGCCAGGCCAGCGCGGAGAAATACGACGATTTTACTTTCGATGCGGCGGCCTGGACACTCACCGCCCACGAGGCCCGTCCCGGTCACGAACTGCAATTCGATTCCATGCTCGAACATGGAGTGTCGCTGGCGCGGATTCGTTACGCCTTCAACAGCACCAACGTGGAAGGCTGGGGACTCTATTCGGAATATCTCATCCGGCCCTACATGCCGCTCGAAGGTCAACTGATTTCGCTCGACTACCGCCTGCTGCGGGCGGCGCGGGCATTTCTCGATCCCGAATTGCAATCGGGAAAGATGCAGCCGGCGGATGCGTTTCGCGTCCTGGAACAGGATGTGGTGCAGTCGCACGCCTTCGCCCAGCAGGAAGTCGAGCGCTACACCTATCGCGCGCCCGGACAGGCCAACAGTTATTTCTACGGCTATACCAAGCTGATCGCCTTGCGGAAAGACGTGGAGGCGGCGCTCGGCGCGAAGTTTAACCAGAAGAAATTCCACGACTTCATTCTGGCGCAGGGCTTGCTGCCTCCCGACCTCATGCGCCAGGCGGTGATGGAGGATTTTGTGAAGAAACAGTAAGGTTGATGTTCGTAGCGCCGGCGTCCCGCCGGCTGTCGCGAGGGCGTCTCGCCCTCGCCTTCAAAAGCCCAAAGGCCCCACCCTGTCTCTCCAAAAACCCTGTCTCTCCAAAAACGGAGAGACGAGGACGGGGCACTCCTTGCCCGGCGTCATCTTGAGGGACTTCAGTCCCAAATGGTCTGGCGTGTACACCGTCCGCGCCTGCCCACGCCACGCACTTGCTACACGCCGGATGTTCGCAAGTTCAGCGTGACGTTTTTGCCCGGACTGGTTCAGAGTGGGTTTTTAAGCGTGCGAGGGCGGGACGCCCTCGCGACAGCCGGCGAGACGCCGGCGCTACGAGCCTCTCAGAAGCCCCACTCTGTCTCTCCAAAGAACGGAGAGACGAGGATGGGGCACCCCTCGGTGATATTCTTTTCCGCGTATGGCAACTCTTGTCGAGTGCGTTCCCAACTTTTCCGAAGGCCGTGACAAAGCGAAAGTGGATGCGATTGTCGAGGCCATGAAGATGGATGGCGTCTTCCTGCTGGACCGGGAGATGGATGCCGATCATAACCGCTGCGTGATTAC
>DATGYF010000624.1:0-3486 GCA_035298145.1 Terriglobales bacterium
TCGGGCTTTTGCTGCCAGGCGTGAAATGCCGCCAACGCTTCCTGGCGCATCATCTGCATCATCGGAATTTTGCGCTGTGCCGGGGGCTGGGCGATTTCGCCGTAGATAAACGAATCGTCGAAGCCACTCTGCGATGCGTCTGCCGCGGAACTTCCAAAGTACACACGGGCCAGGCGCGCCCAGTAAATCGCCCCCAGGCACATGGGACAAGGCTCGCACGAGGTATAGAGTTCGCAGTCCTTCAATTCGAAGAGTCCCAGTTTTTGGCAGGCCTGACGGATGGCGATCATTTCAGCATGCGCGGTGGGATCGTTGGTCAAGGTGACCTGATTCACGCCCTCAGCAATGACATTGCCGGCCTGCACAATGACCGTGCCGAAGGGCCCGCCCTGGCCCGAGTGAACGTTCTCGATCGAAAGCTGAATGGCTCGCGCCATAAAGGGATTGCTCATGCCATGCCTTCCGAGCCAGCCAGTATAGCGGACAGCGGAATGTGTGTGGTCGCGGGCGACTCGCCCGCGGCTTTTGGTATTGAGGTTAATCCTCAGCCCCTGGCTTTTGAGGTTGAACTCGAGCCTCGCGGGCGAGTCGCCCGCGACCACACAGTCCACACAAGCCCCCACAAGCCACCACATGAGCCAGATTGATATAGTCACAATGAACCCGATGGCTGTCGAATCTCAGATCGCTTCTGTCGTCCCGCGGCGCGCGGACTTTTCGCTGACCCTGCGCCTGGCCCTGCCGCTCATCATCGCCGAAGTGGGCTGGATGAGCATGGGCATCGTGGACACCATCATGGTCGGACGGCTGCCCGACAGTGCGGTCGCCATCGGGGCCACCGGCCTGGGCCAGAGCCTTTATCACAGCGTCGCTATTTTTGGCGGCGGCCTGCTGCTAGGGCTGGATACTTTCGTCGCGCATGCCTACGGCCGCGAGGACCTGAACGACGCCCGCCTCTCGCTGGTGAACGGGGTTTTTCTCGCGTTCGCATTAACCCCAATCCTCATGCTGGCGGTTTCATTCTGGCCGGCTCTGATGCAGCGCTTTGGAGTCAGCCCCGAACTGGTCGATCCCATGCGCCCTTTCCTGCACGCACTGAATTGGGGCACATTGCCGCTGCTCGCCTACTTTGCCCTGCGCCGGTACCTGCAGGCAGTGAACGTTGTGCTTCCCATCATGTTCGCGCTCATCTCCTCGAACCTGGTAAATCTGGTGGGCGATTGGGCGCTGATCTATGGACGCCTCGGGCTTCCCGCCATGGGCATCACCGGTTCCGGCTGGTCAACCTGTATTGCCCGCATCTACATGGCGGGCGTGCTGGTTGTCACTCTGCTTTGGGTGGAATCGAGACGTTCGCTGCCCAGGTGGACCAGCGCAATCCGGATCGACCTACGGCGAGTAGCGGATTTGCTCAAGCTGGGAGCGCCGGCAGCAACCCAGATTCTGTGCGAGATCGGAGCCTTCTCGGCTGCTACCGCAGTCGTGGCAAAGCTGGGACCCGTCCCTCTTTCTGGCCACGAGATCGCATTGAACTGCGCCGCTCTTGCCTTCATGGTGCCGCTCGGGATCAGCTCGGCCGCGGCGGTACGCGTGGGACAGCAGTTGGGAAGAAAGGACACTGCCGGAGCGCGGCGCGCGGGATGGTCCGCCATCATCCTCGGAGTCGGATTCATGGCCTGCTCGGGCCTGCTCTTCGTGTCGATTCCCACCTGGATCGCGCGGTTGTTCTCGCCGGATCCCATGGTGATTCGCACCGGCGCCCGGCTGCTGCTGGTGGCGGCCGCATTCCAGTTGTTCGACGGCCTGCAGACGGTCGCAACCGGGGCCCTGCGCGGCACCGGCGACACCAGGACGCCCATGCTGGCCAACTTCATTGCCTACTGGCTCATCGGGCTCCCCGTGGGCTATGTCCTATGTTTCAGGGTGGGATGGGGCGCAGTCGGGGTATGGATCGGATTGTGCGGCGGCTTGATGATTATCGGCTCAGCTCTCCTGATCGCATGGCACCGGAGAAAGCTGCCCGCGTGACCTGGACTTTGGGTGGCGATTCCGGACGAGTCTCGGGAAGGGCACGACTTCAGTCGTGCCGCCTGCCGCGGAAACACCTTCGGCTTTAGCCACTGGGGTTGGCTTTTCCATGGTGGTTGAACGAATCCCCAGCGCGGGTTCGGCAAGTTTTGCGCGAGCAGCAAACCGCAGGCGCTAAAGCGCGACCAGATTTTCGCGACTTATTGGCACGACTGAAGTCGTGCCCTTTCCAACCCCCGCACTCTCTCGAACATCGTCGCTTGCCAAACGTCGCCATCTCTGAGGCGCAGGAGTCGCTTCTGAACAGCACGGTCGTGCGGGATCTGTTCATGGTTCCTGGAATTTACTCTTCCCCGATGTCCTCATTCCAGACTTCGGGATTCGCCCTGATGTACTCACCCAGCATTGTCGCGCACTCTTCGGAATCGAGGTCGATGACCTTTACGCCGAGCGACCGCAACCATTCCACGCTGCCCTGAAAGTTGCGGCTCTCACCCACCACCACCGTACCGAAACCAAACTGGCGGACCAGCCCGCTGCAATACCAGCAGGGCGCCAGGGTGGTGACCATGATGAGGTTGCGATAACTGCGCTGGCGTCCCGCATTGCGGAATGCGTCGGTCTCGCCGTGCATCGAGGGATCGCCCTGCTGCACCCGGCGATTGTGACCGGCGCCGAGGAGTTTGCCCTGCGCGTCGAAAATTGCCGCGCCGATCGGAATACCGCCTTCGGCCAACCCCTTGCGGGCCTCAGCCAGAGCGGCGGCCAGCATCGCGGTGTAGTCCAGACTCAGCTTCGCGCCCTCCTGGCACTCATTATTACATCCAAGCTGTGTCAGCTGAACGAGGGAGTCTCCTAACTTCGCGGGCCATCGAGGTTTGGTTTTATGTTAATTTGGTGGCGTTTGAAAACGTTTACAATGGGTTCCCGTCGCAACCCAAGTGGACGGAAAACCGAAGCCCGCATGTCCGGCCAGCTTCCAGACTTCAACCTCGGGAATTCTTGATCATGCAGGAACGGCACCGACTCATCCGCCCAGCAGTTCTGCTCTGTGTTCTGACCTTGCTCGCCGCCTCAGCCCTTGCCCAGTGGGCCCCGATGAATCCCGTCACCGCAGTAAAACAGCAACCTGACGGCGTGCTCTTCACCATGCAGACCGGTACGCTGAAGATTCAGGTGTGCACCGATTCGATCATTCGTGTGCGTTATTCGGCCACGGCCACGTTTTCCGATCGGCCAGACTACGTGATCACAAAGACCAGCTGGCCCGAGACCAAATGGATCATGCAGTCCAGCGATGACGCGGTGACCCTCACGACTTCGCGTCTGGTGGTGACGGTCACGCGCAAGGACGGCGGCATTACTTACCGCGATCTCGAGGGTAAGCAGTTGCTGCAGGAGGCGACGCGGAAGCTGACCCCGGTCAAGGTCAATGGCGAGGACACATACCGCGCGGAA
>DATGYF010000625.1:0-2637 GCA_035298145.1 Terriglobales bacterium
ATCTTTGCCGGACCCAATACCGGTCAGGCGCTGGAGATGCTGGTGAAAGCCCTGCAGACCGGCACCATGCCTCCTGAAAACACTCTGACCACACCGCTTTCCATTCCCACCCTGGATGCCCTGGCGGCATCGCAGGCAGAGAGAGCGCGTCTGCTGTCAGTTTAGGTATTTGTTTCTGGTTTCAAGGTTTCCATTTTCTAGTTTCCGGCATCAGGTAGCGCCGGCGTCTCGCCGGCTGTCTCGAGGGCATCCTGCCCTCGACGGTGGGGAGGAGCGGCCCCACGAAACCCGTGATTTCTACGCTGCGCCTCTGTGCTTCTCTTGGTAAAGTGATTGTGGTTTTTTCCAAGGAGAAACCATGCCCACTCTGGTCGCTCAGCCCACGCGCATTCGCGCCGCCGGCACCAAACCCAAGCTGATCGACGAAT
Source organism: Terriglobales bacterium (assembly GCA_035298145.1). Taxonomy (GTDB): domain Bacteria; phylum Acidobacteriota; class Terriglobia; order Terriglobales; family Acidobacteriaceae; genus JAIQFF01. Next base: position 429 of record DATGYF010000625.1, read on the forward strand.
TCATCGGCCGGGTCAACACCAGGACTTCAGGGGTCAGCGTCGCCCACATGCGCAGTCCGCAAGGCTGGGAAGAGCCCGGACAAACTCCGGAGTTCGACGAATTCACCATCGTCCTCAAGGGCACGCTTCGGGTAAAACACAAAAACGGCGAACTGGATGTCGCGGCCGGCCAAGCCGTCATCGCCCACAGCGGTGAGTGGATACAGTATTCGACCCCGGCGGAAGGCGGCGCTGAGTACATCGCAGTATGCCTGCCGGCTTTCGCCATGGAAACGGTACACCGCGACGAGTAGTTCGCGGCGCATACAATCCTGTGTCCTCCTGAGCGGAGCCAGGTCATTCGCTCACGAATGACCTGGTGGAGTCGAAGGACCCCTACCAGATTCACGGAACTGGAAATGGGGAACGCCGTCCCCACATTTCCGTCACCACGCCTGCGCCGACTTCACATCCGCCCGCCGAGAAGTTCCGCTCTTTGAACAAAAGTGGCTCACCTCTGGATTCGCCAGAGCCTAGGGAGAAGCAATTCAAAGTTCAGTTTGGCTTGCAGACTTCAAACACACGCCGGGCGTCTGGTAACATCTGGCCTGTTTAGGTTTGTGGAGGACCCAATGTCCATTATCACCAGACGTGAATTCCTGAAAACCGGGCTTGCGGCCGGAACCCTGGCGGTGGCCGGAAGTCTCCCGCTGATGGCGCAGCGCCAGACAGCAACCGACTTCGTGACCTTGGGAAGATCCGGGGTGAAAGTAACGCGGCTGGCTTTCGGCACGGGAAGCTTCAGCGGACAGGTGCAGCGCGATCTCGGACAGGAATCGTTCACCCGCCTGGTGCGCTATGCCTACGACCGAGGCATTCGCTTTTTCGAAACCGCCGAATCCTACGGTGAGATGCACAAGATGCTGGGCGTCGCCCTCAAGGGCATTCCGCGGGAGAGTTATCAACTGATGTCGAAGGTGACCACTCATGACGGAGTGAGTCCGCAGCAGAAGTTCGACGAGTTGCGCACCCTGGCGAACACCGAGTATTTCGACATCATGTTGCTGCACTGGCAACACACCTCGACCTGGCCAGCCGACACTCGCCGCTGGCAGGATGCGATCCTGGAAGCCCAGGCGAAGAAGGTTATTGTGAGTCACGGCGCGTCGGTCCACGGCCTGCCCGCGCTGCGACGGGTCCCGGGAAACGATTGGCTCGACGTCGCCATGATCCGGATGAATCACACGGGCAAGAGCATGGACGCCGAAGACTACGCCACCCACGGCTTAGGAAATGTCCCCGAAGTTGTCACCCACGTAAAAGAAGTTCGCAAAGAAGGAATGGGCGTAATCTCCATGAAGCTCATCGGCGAAGGCACATTCAACCGCCAGGACCGGCGGCAGGCGATGAAGTTTGCCTTCAAGAATGCCGGCGTCGATTGCGTGACCGTCGGCTACAAAAGCACCGCCGAAATCGACGAGGCGATTGAGAATCTGAACCTGGCACTTGCTTAGAGTACGCGCCGGGCAGTTTCTCGTTCTTCTGAGGCCCGTTCTGCAGGACCATAGGCCCTATCGCCTCGCAGCCCCTTTCTCCAGCAACCGCTTGACCACATCGAACCGGACTTGTCTGCGATGCGCGCAGTATATCGGCAACGCCGAGGCAAGCATCACCCCAGACCACGTGGGAACAGCCGCCCTCGGCTGTCCGGTCGAGCATAGCTCGACCCTTTACCGGTAACAGAAATAGCGGAGCGTCGCTCCGCCGGACAGCCGAGGGCGGCTGTCCCCACGTGTTTTTTCGCCGCCGCTGCCCGGTGCTTGCTCCGATTCGGATTTTGAATCCTACGCAGACCCCCGATGGGTAATAATGATCGCCGATACCGCCTGGACAAAGGCGGTCCGTCCATTCGAAACCGAGATCGGGAAAGATCCCCCATGCTGATCCGTTTGGGATACGACATTCAATTCGAGATTCCAGAGGCCGTGGCCATGGTCGGAATGTTGCACGTGCATCCTTCCCGCGTTCCAGACCTGCGCGAACCGGATGAGGTGACCATCAGTCCCGAAGTAAAAGTGGAGAGCTACATCGACAGCTACGGCAACCGTTGCGCGCGATGGTTGGCGCCGGCAGGGCCGCTGCGGCTGACCAGTTCTACGCTCATCGAAGACAGCGGCACGCCCGACGCGGGCGATCCCGAGGCGCAGGAGCATCCGGTGAACGAACTGCC
>DATGYF010000626.1:0-2746 GCA_035298145.1 Terriglobales bacterium
CATTCCAGCTCAGCCTGACTCCCCGCCAAAAACTTCCGCACTGGTTCATCCCACGGCCATCATCGATCCTGGCGCGAAGATTCATCCCTCCTGCAAGATCGGCCCCTATTGCGTGATTGGCCCGGAAGTCGAACTGGGCGAGCGCTGCCATCTGGTTTCGCACGTCGCCATCGAGGGACCAGCGAAAATCGGCTCGGACAACGGCTTCTTTCCCTTCTGCTCGATAGGCATGGCGCCGCAGGACATCACTTACGCGGGCGAGCCCACTCGCCTTGAGATCGGCGACCACAACGAGATTCGCGAGTTCGTCACCATCAACCGGGGCACGGTCAAGGGCGGCGGGGTGACGCGCGTTGGCAGTTACACGCTGGTCATGGCCTACACTCACATCGCGCACGATTGCATCATCGGCGACCACGTCATTCTGGCCAATGCCGCAACTCTGGGGGGGCACATCACGGTGGGAGAGTGGGCAGTGGTGGGAGCGCTGTGTCCCGTGCATCACTTTGTGCGCATCGGGGCGCACTCATTTATTGGCGGCGGAACGACCATCACCCGGGACGTGCTGCCGTTCTCGAAGACGGCGGCGGCTCGGGATACCCACGCCTATGGACTCAACGCTGTGGGATTGGAGCGGCGTGGCTTCAGCAAGGAACGCATCCGCAAGATTCACCATGCCTACAAACTTTTGCTGGCCTCGAAACTCAATACCTCGCAGGCGCTGGAGCGCTTGAAGTCTGAACCCGAGCGGGGGGAAGATGTGGACATGCTGATAAGATTCATCGAAGCGTCGGAACGCGGCGTGATCAAGTAGGCGGAGCGGAACTTTCTAGCAGATCGGCCAGAGTCCGGGACACAGCTTCTCGTCGTGGAGAACGTGGAAGATTGTCCATTCGTCGAGAATGTCAAGCGCGGGATCTTTCGTCAGTTGGGCGTTGATCATGGCCCGAACCAGTTTCTCGATGCTGCCCTGGGCTTCGGCCTTGCGTTCCGCGAACTCGTGCAAACCAACTTTGCGGGTTTCAAGGCCCGACTTGATCAGTGCCTTGATGCCGCTTTCGCTCCGAATGGAGAACTTGAATCGATGCCTGGCCGCCGCCCGTACCGCTGCCCCCCACATGTATCCTGACGGGTCCTGGATGATGGACGGGGTTTCAGTCATGGGAGGTCTCGCGGCCTGATTCGCGTGGGAGAATTGTGCAACGTGACGCGCAGCATAAGCAAGGGTCTGGCGTGCAAGCGGATGTGCGCCTTGCCGCCCAAAGGGACCAGAGTTTGAAGAGCGTACAGCCAGATCTTTCGGAATTGAACCTCACGACCACCCCGGTGGCTTTGTTTTTGCTATCCAGCGCTGAGAAGACGTCTTAACCATGCTGGAACGAATTGGTCTCATCGCCGGTAACGGAACCTTTCCCCTGCTGGTGCTGGACGCCGCGCGGGCGCAAGGCCTGGACGTCATCGTCGCAGCCATTAGGGAAGAGGCATCCCCGGAAATCGAGCGGCACGGGGCCGCGGCGGTGCACTGGCTCTCGCTGGGGGAGTTGTCCAAGCTAATCGAGACGTTTCAACGTGAAGGCGTGAGCCGCGCCATCATGGCGGGACAGGTCAAGCACAAGCAGATTTTTTCCAGCATACGTCCCGACTGGAAGCTGGCCAAGTTGTTGCTGTCGCTGGGCACGCGCAACACCGACTCGCTGCTGGGCGCGGTGGCCCAGACGCTGGCCGAGGAGGGCATCACGCTGGAGAATTCGACCTCGTTCCTGGAGCCTTTGCTGGCCCGGGCCGGTGTGCTTTCGAAGCGGCAGCCCACACCGCAGGAAAAAAAGAACATCGAATATGGACGCGCCGTGGCCCGCCACCTGGCGCAGTATGATATCGGGCAGACCGTCGTGGTCGCAGAGTCAGCCTGTGTTGCCATCGAAGCGATGGAGGGCACCGACGTCGCTATTGGACGCGCCGGCGAGATCATGCGGTCGCTGGCCGGAGAGGCGTCCACACTCGGACGCGGGCTTACCGTCGTGAAAATCGCCAAGCCCAATCAGGACATGCGTTTTGATGTCCCGGTGGTCGGAGTGAAAACCATCGAAGTCATGCGCCAGGCGGGGGCCACCTGTCTGGCTCTGGATGCCGGGAAATGCCTGTTGCTGGATGGAAACGCTGTCATCGCCGCCGCCGATGCGGCAGATGTCACGATCGTAGCGGACTAGCAGGTCGCGATCGTTCATGTGACGATCGTGCTTGCACGAATCAGGGGCTCCATGACTGAAACGTTTCGCCTTGCCGATCAAATCCGCCGCGCCTTTGAAGGCAACGCCTGGCACGGCGACTCGGTTCTCGAACTTCTGGCTGGGGTGAATGCCCGAACGGCGGCCGCCCGGCCGATCAAGAACGCCCACAGCATCTGGGAAATTCTTCTGCACATCGCCGCCTGGGATGATGCCGTGCGCCGACGAATTGGGGGCGCGGCCGTAACCCTCACGGACGAGCAGAATTTCCCGCTCGTGAAAGACACCAGCGATGCTGCCTGGAGCCAGGCCATTGATTCCACCAAGAACACTCACCACGAATTGATCAAGGCAGTGGCTGCCTTTCCCGATTCGCGGCTGAGTGAGCAGGTCCCGGGCAAGAGCCAGAACTACTACAACTTCTTCTACATGTTCAGCGGCATCGTGCAGCACGAGCTTTACCATGCCGGCCAGATCGCTCTGCTGAAGAAGGCTGCGGAGTGATCCAAACTCGTACGCCA
>DATGYF010000627.1:0-1750 GCA_035298145.1 Terriglobales bacterium
GCCTTCACCGGGCGCGATACTGCAGCGGGAAAAAGCTGGGAAGCCTGGGTCAAGAAATACGTGGAAAAGAAAGCCGCTGGCGAGAAGCACATCGGCCTCGAGCCGGAAGCGCTGGAGTAATTCCCCTCTCATTCTGAGCGAAGCAGTTGCGTTCGCTTGCGAACGTAACTGCGCAGTCGAAGGACCCCTGGAATCGGCAGAAACCCACGCGCTCAGAGCTTTTCCAGCGCAATGCAAATCTCCGACGACTCCGGAGCACCGTTCACTGTAGGGGTCCTTCGACTGCGCAGAAAGTTCGCGAATCGAACTTTCCGCTTCGCTCAGCATGACCGATGCAAATGTTCGTGGTGATCAGCGAGTTGGTTTTCGCGATGCGAAACTTAGTCTCTCGATCAGTTCATTTACTTCGTCTTCGCTCCCACCGATGAACGTAAATGATATTGCCTGGCTCCTCTGCACCAAGACCAGCGAGGTCTGACGCATGGTGAGCGTGCCCCGGGGCTTGGTGAAGTCTCCTCGCAACAGCTTCACCTTTCCCACTGAAAGCTCCTGGGCTTCGTCGGCTGCCTGAAAGCCCTTGGCCGTGGTCAGCCCGGCCAGCGATTCGAAATAGTCGGCTGCGGTGCTCATGCCCGCGGGAAGCGGTTCAACCGCAATCACCACCGCGGAATTAATCGTGTCGCCACTCGCCTCCGGAGGCCGTTCGAAGATGGCCAGCAGCACCCGCGACTTGAAGATATCAGCGGAATCGTCCTGCATATCGCCCGTGCGATCGACCCAGCCGAACGGAAGCTTGTAGCTGAAATCGAAAGCGCGGTTGTGGTACACGCCCTGGCTGATGGCCCCGGACTCTGGAAGGGAGGACTTTGCCTTCGGCGCGGAACGGGAGGAAGAAGCCTGCGGTTGCGCCCACAGGGCCGCCGCGAGCAAGGGCAGGAGAAGGCGAGCCGGAAATCGGGCCATAACTGATGTTACAGGGACTGAGGCAAAGTAGCGCCGGCATCTTGCCGGCCGTCTCGAGGGCATCCTGCCCCCGGCGTGCGGGCGGGACGCCCTCACGACTGCCACCGGGACGGCGGCGCTACAACTCGCTCCACCGCCTCAGCCCGAGCAACCTTTCGCCCAGCGCGGTCAGCTTCGCGGGCGAACAGTTTTTCTTCTCCCACTCCCGCGGGTCGCCTGGAAAGGCGAAGCCTTGCGGCGGCTCCATCTCGCGCCAGGAGCGGACACGTATCTCGCGCAAGTCATCTCGCGACTCGTCCGCCGGCGTCATCGAAATGTATTGCGCGATCCGGACCTTGTCTTTCGAAACATTGGGACGGATGCCGTGCGCCAGCAGGCTGTTGAAGATCAGCAGATCGCCGGCTTTCGGCATCACTGGAACCACTTCGAAGCCGCTCGTGTCCGGCTTCCAGGGATCGCGGTCCGCCGGCTGCGCTTTTCTCCATTCTTCCAGCGTGCGAAACAGTTCGGGCACGCACTGGAAGCCACCCATCTCCGGCTCGTGATCGACCAGTGAAAGCACGCCCTGCACGTTTACCGGCAGAGGATCAAGGGTAGTGTCAGCATCCCAGTGAATGAACCCGCTGAACGGTCGCTGGCTGCGGTTGGGAGGGTTCAGATTGGCGCGGTCAATGGTGACCCAGAGCTTTTCATTGTCCCAAATATCGACGAAGGCATCGTAGATTCGCGGATACTGCCGGTTGTCCCACAAATACTGGTGGTTGTAGATCTCGACCATGCCGCTGTT
>DATGYF010000628.1:0-4027 GCA_035298145.1 Terriglobales bacterium
CGGGACGCCGGCGCTACGCTGCTATTTCGGAGGCAAGAGACGTTTGGGCGCTCTTCTTTGCCACGCTGTGCGCAAGGCGGCCACCAGAATGTCCCGCGGCACCTTCTTCAAGCAGACTCTCGTAGCGCCCATCCGTCCCCAACCTTTGGGGACGGGAGAAAAAATCTCCGGCTCGTCTTCGACCATCCCGGCCTGCTGCTCCGGCGTCAGCAGCAGCACGCCGTAACCCTCTGATTCGAGCGCCAGCGTGGCAAAGATTTTGCCGCCCACCCGGAAGTCAGCTTTCCCGAAATGAGAGGCTTCGACAGCTTCCGGAAAAGCCAAAGCGATGCGTCGAAAGTTGGCTGCAGTCACGGCGTCAGCTCTTCCTCATGAAACTCAAAACCAGAACGCTCTAAGAATGGTCCCGTCCTTTGAGGTCTTAAGGATAGAATGCGCTGACTATGCCGGGAGGCCCACCGATCTGACCCCAGGGAATTCCCGACCCAGCCGGCGAATCTTGCGTTCGCGCAGGAGGCGAAATAGCCGGGAGGACTTTCGTTGCGGGCTCTTCTCGAGGGCTCCCCGGTCTGGGTGCAACTTTTTTGATGCGTCTCATTCAAAGTTTTCATCTAAGGAACCCAGAAGCAGATTGACAGACTTCGGCTGGTTATCTAGGATTCATAAATTCATGTCAGGTTTCAGCTCAACCCGCTGCCAGTGTTGTACTTGTTGTTGTATGTGTGTGTCCACTGGCGCCCGGGGGTTGCTGACCTAAGAATAATTTAGAAATCGGCACTTATAACCCACCGCCAGTGCAACTCACTGGCGGTGGGTTTTTTTGTGGCCACAAATCTCTATGACAAATACAGCGGTAGAAACGAAAGCACAGCGGGTTGAGCGGCTGAAGCGGGAAAAGAATCCCTGGGAAGGCCTCGACGACATCCGCAAGTTCGCCCGCGAAGGCTTCGATTCGATCACCCCGGAATGGCTGGGCACATACTTCCGCTGGTGGGGCGTTTATACGCAAGGCGACGGCGCCGGAGTGGTCGGCGGCAAGAACGGCGAAGGCAAGGCGCTGCCGTTTTTCATGGTGCGCATCCGCATCCCCAATGGCCTGCTTTACTCTCACCAGCTTCGAACCATTGCTGATGTCACCGAGAAATATGCCCGCGGAAACGCCGACCTCACCGTGCGGCAAAATATCCAATTGCACTGGGTGACGATCCAGGACCTGCCTGAGCTACTGGAAGGATTGTGGCGCGCCGGCCTGACCACCATGGGCTCTTGCGGAGACGATACCCGCAACATCACCGGTTGCCCGCTGGCCGGCGTGGATGCCGATGAGATCTGCGATGCCTCGTCGCTGGCGCTCGAAGCCAATAGGTTCTTCGTGGGCAACGGCGACTTTTACAATCTGCCGCGCAAGTTCAAGGTCTGCATTACGGGATGCCGCGTCTGGTGTGCCTATCCGGAGATCAACGATGTGGGGTTCACCGCGATTCGCCGTGATGCGGAAGTTGGTTTCTCTCTGCGCGTGGGTGGCGGGCTTTCGACGGATCCGCACCTCGCTCTTCGACTGAATGCTTTTGTGCAGCGGCATCAGGTGATCCCGGTGCTCAAGGGAGTTGCCGAGATTTTCCGGGAGAGCGACAAACTGCGGGAGAACCGGGAACGGGCGCGACTCAAGTTTCTCTTCCTGAAGCACGGCTGGACCGCCGAGGGCTTTCAGGAGGAACTGGAGCGGCGCATCGGCTTTCATCTCGATCCGGCAGTAGAAGAAAAACCGCCGGAGGACATTTATCGCGATCACGTGGGAATCCATCCTCAGAAGCAGCCTGGATACTCCTACGTTGGAGCGGCAGTGCTGCGGGGGCGGATCTCGGCCCAGCAAATGCGCGCCACGGCCGACGCTGCCGATCGTCACGCCGCAGGTCAGTTGCGCACCACCAACATGCAGAACCTGCTGATTGTGAACGTGCCCAACGGCAACGCCGCAGCGCTGGCGGGCGAACTGGAAACCAACAAGATGCCAGTGGGCGGCTCGCCGTTCTGGCGAGGGGTGGTGGCGTGCAGCGGTTCGGAATTTTGCAAGATTGCGATTACCGAGACCAAAAGTTTTTCCCGCTGGCTGGTGCAAGAACTCGACGAGCGCCTGCCCGGTTTTGAGCAGCACCTGAAACTGCACGTCACGGGATGCCCCAACAGCTGCGGCCAGCACTGGATTGCCGACGTCGGCATTGAGGGCAAGAAGATCAAGGTGGATGGCCGCCAGCAGGATGCTTACTACTTTTGCGTGGGAGGCGCCGTCGGCTTGCATCAGTCCGTGGCGCGTCCCATCGGCTATCGCTGCCTGGCCAGCGAAGTCCCGGACGCCATCGAGCGCCTTTTGCTGCGCTACCTGGACGAACGGTCAGCCGGCGAAAATTTGCGCCACTACTTTGCACGCCGTAGCGACGACGAGCTCCGAGAGTGCCTGGCAGGGAAGTTTTTGCCGGCAGTCGAGCGCGACGCTTCGCCGGGAAAGGTGCCGCATGCGGTGGAAGGTTAGAGGAAAACCGCAATGTCATCCTGAGCGCAGCCATTCCATTCGCAAACGAATGGAATGGTGGAGTCGAAGGACCCCTGGCAGCTCACGAACGTTTGGAGGTCAGGGATAGCTTTATGAAGTTCCGTGGGGAGAGCGCGAGGCAAGTAGGGGTCCTTCGACTGCGTGGCTGCTTCGCTGCGCGAAGCGGCCGCTCCGCTCACGATGACAAAGCTCAAAAGGTTTGGTTGCCATGACGCTATTTCCCATGTTCATGAAACTCGAAGGGCGCTCCTGCCTGGTCGTGGGCGCCGGGACTGTCGGCGAGCCGAAGATTTCCAGCCTGCTGGCATCCGGAGCAACGGTCCGCGTGGTGGCGTTCAAGGCCACGGCGGCGGTTGAGGAATGGGCAAAGACCGGAGCGATCAGCTGGGAAACGCGAGGCTTCAATACCTCCGACCTCGACGGCGTTTTCCTGGTCATTGCCGCGACCAATTCCCGCGACGTGAACGCGGCGATTTTCCGCGAAGCCGGACAGCGAAACATTCTGTGCAATGTGGTGGATGACCCCGAGTACTGCGATTTCTACTATCCCGCGGTGGTGCGGCGGGGAGAGCTTCAGCTTGCCATCTCGACCAACGGCCATAGCCCGGCGCTGGCGCAAAGGATCAGGCGCGAACTCGAAGTCCAGTTTGGTCCGGAGTATGGCGATTGGCTGGAGCAGTTGGGCGCCATCAGGCAGCAATTATTTGCCAGCAAGATCGACCCCGAGGAGCGCCGCCGGTTGCTGCACGAACTGGCCAGCCGCGAGGCGTTCGAAAGAGCGCGGTCGGCGGGATTCGATATCGAAGCTATGAGTCTGGAGAAAATATCATGACCGGTAAGGTGTACCTGGTAGGAGCGGGTCCGGGCGATCCCGAATTGCTGACCCTCAAAGCGCTCAAACTTCTGAAGTCAGCCGACGTGGTGCTGCATGACGATCTGATCAGCGCGGAGATTCTGGCGTTCATTCCGTCCTCGACCGAGGTTCACAACGTGGGCAAGCGCTTCGGGCAGAAGCGCATCAGCCAGGCAGACATTCATGCACTGATGGTCCAGAACGCGCTCCTGGGGCTGCAAGTCGTCCGCCTCAAGAGTGGCGACCCGCTGATCTTCGGCCGCGCTGGAGAAGAGATGGAAGCCCTGCGCAATGCCGGCATCGAGTTCGAAATCGTTCCCGGAGTGACCTCGGCCTTTGGCGCAGCGGCCAACGCGCAGATTCCGCTCACCCATCGCCAGGTCTCGTCCGCGGTGGTGCTGGTGACCGGCCACCATGCCGGCTCCGAGGAATTCGCGGACTGGCCGGCGAAAATTCCCACCGACGCGACGGTCGTGGTCTATATGCCCGGCTACGACTATCGCAGCACGTCGCAACAGTTGTTGCGGGCGGGCGTTGCGGGTAAGACGCCCTGCGCCATCGTCTCGCAGGCCACGTCGTCCAACGAGCAAATTCATGTGACCACCGTGGACGATTTGCACACA
>DATGYF010000629.1:0-13396 GCA_035298145.1 Terriglobales bacterium
GCCTTAGCGAATTTCTTGCCCCAACACGCCACTCGCGCCGAGCGGATCCGTGCCATCGAGGCCGGACTGCGCAGTCCGGCCGGCCAATCCGTGCGTGACGCGATGGCGAAATGGATTGTCGAGGTAATTGTTCCGGTTGACCGGTTAGTTCCGGAGGCCTATGTGAAGTGGCGTGAACCGGTGCGGGACGCCATGACATTTGTGGTGGCTCACCTGTCGCCCGCGCGCCTGGCCCCGAAGCTCCTGGAGCAACTTGAACTTCCGGACACAACATCGGCTGAAACGCGTTTACTGCGGCTGATTGCAAAAGTTCCCGGCTTACAAAAACTGGGGCAGGTGATCGCGCGAAACCGGCACCTCCGTCCCGCTTTGCGGAATGCGCTGGTCCGCCTGGAAAACGGAATCCGAGACGTACAACCGGAGGAGATACGCGCCATCATTGAACAGGACTTGCGGCCGCTGCTCAGGAGCTTCGACGTTGACATCGCGCCGGTAATACTCTCAGAGGCCAGCGTCAGCGCGGTGGTGCGCTTCACCTGGCGCGATCCCGTCAGTGGACGGCGTGAACGCGGCGTTTTCAAAGTTCTGAAACCCCACATCCCGGAATACTTTGCCGAGGACATGGACTACCTGCAGGGACTGGCCCAATACTTCTCGGATCGGCAGCGGAATTACAATTTTCCTGCGCATCTTCTCCCTGATACCTTTAGAAAAGTCCGGCGTTTGCTGCATTACGAAGTCAATTTTGTTCGCGAGCAGAAGACGTTGGTGGAAGCATGGAATCTTTATCGGACCATTCCTCACGTTCGTGTGCCTCGCCTGATTGCGCCGCTGTGTACACCCAGGATTACGGCGCTCACCGAAGAGCGCGGAACAAAAGTGACGAACGCTGCGGCCCGCCTGCCGGCCGGGCGTCGCAGGCAAGTTGCCGAGCAACTGATTGAAGCGCTGGTGGCTGTCCCTCTGCTTTCGGCGGAGGAGAATGCAATCTTTCACGGCGACCCTCATGCCGGCAATCTCCTCTATAGCAATCGGACGGGCGACCTAATTATCCTTGACTGGGCCCTGCGGGAACGCTTAAGCCGTGAGCAGCGCCGGCATCTCGCGCTCTTGTTTCTGATGGTGGGGCTGCGCGATCCGGTTGGTACCTGTACCGAGATTCTGGCGCTCACTCAACGGCACATGGGGAGCGCTTCACCGCGAGGACAGATGATTGGCGAGGTAGTCGCACGGTTCCTCGACGAACTGCCGATCACGCATTTGCCCAGTGGGGTGGATGCCATGCGGCTCGTGGAACGCATTGCGTTCAAGGGAGTGAAGTTCCCGGCGCCATTGATCATGCTGTCCAAGGTGATGTTCACACTGGATGGGGTCCTGACCGATATTGGAGGCTCGAATGCCGGCATGGGCTTCAGCATCTCACGCCGTGTTGCCGAGCATTGGCTCAGTCATCGCAAAGCGTTCCGTTCACCATTGATGGCAAGAGACTTGATCACGCTCCAGTGTAGTGCGCTGCTTTACACAACCCGCTTGTGGCTGCATTACGAACAGACGTTACTGGATCGCTTGCTGCCCGCCGGGACGATCTCCGCATCTGCCCCAGCCTGATCAGGAACCCAGGCCTGTATCGTTCCAGGCCGTTTCCGCCGCGGGTGGGATGAAACTCATGGCGCGTTCGGCAAGCGCAGTAATGGTTAGACTCGGATTGACGCCGAGGTTGGCGGCCACCACCGATCCGTCGCAGATGTACATGTTCTTGTAGTTGAAAACGCGATGACGGGAATCAACCACGCCGTGGGTACTTGAATCAGCGATGACGCAGCCTCCGATGCAGTGAGCCGTGCTTGGAACGTTGAAGAGGATCTCCGGAACCATGCTCATGGGAACGCCCCCGGTCAGCTCCGCGAGCTTCTGGGCAAACTCATTTGCTCTGGGGATGTAGGTAGGCACTTTCTCACCATGGCTGAGGAGAAATCTCCTGAACGGCCAGAACCAGGGGCGTTGCCAGCGCATCTCAATCTCGCCATCGAGCGCCTGCATGCAAAGCAGAATCAGAAATTCTCGCGCCCAACCAAGCGGTTGCAGGACGCGCACGGTCCTAATCGGGTGGCGCAGCAAAGAGTTGATAAGATTCTTCAGCCAAAGCACAATCCGCCGCGGCCCAGGGCGGCCATTGGTCAGGATCGTGGTCAGCAGGCCCATGGCATCGGAGCCACGTGGATAGCGGACGGCTTCAATGTGGGTGTGCTCGTCAATGTAGATGCCGGAACCGATGGCGATGCCCTGCGATAGATCTTCCCGGTAACCGGGCATGCGCACACCGATCAGCGATTCGGAATTGGTACGCACGTGCTTGCCCAGCTGCGGACTGATGGCCGGCAAGGAGCCATTCTCTTTGAGCCGAAAGAGCAGTTCCATTGTGCCCAGCGAGGACGCGGAGAAGACCACCCCACGGCAAGTGAAGCGCCGGGGCTGTCGCCAAATCCGCGCCGTGGAATTCACTGTGCGCACTTCGTATCCGGCGGCGCCATCACTATGGCCCGCCAGCGGTCTAACACTCACGACCTGGGTTTCAGGAAAAACGCGCGCACCGTGCTTTTCCGCCAGATACAGATAGCCGAGATCCAGGGTGTTCTTGGCGCCGTAGCGACAGCCCATCATGCAACCACCGCAGGCGATGCAGGTGGTTCGCTGGGGACCTTCTCCCCCGAAAAATGGATCAGGGAAGGCCTGGTTTCCGGGTTCTCCGGGCTTGGGCTGAAAGATGCCCACCTTCGTGCGATAGAAAGTATGCCCGCAACCCGCAGCTTCAGCGGCGTTCTTCAAGAGATGGTCGGCAGGTCCAAGAATCGTGTTCTCGGTGACTCCCAACATCCGCGAGGCAGTCTCATAGTGACGCGGCATCTCCACTTTCCAGTCGGCCAATCCCGTCCACGAGCCGGTTTCCCATACTCTGTCAGGAGAAGAAAGCAGAGTACAAGCGTAGGTGACGGATCCGCCGCCCACGGCACAACCATGGAGAATCGTCACATGCTTAAAGAAACGCATGTTGAAGAAGCCACGCAAGCCGAGTTTGGGACGCCAGAACCAGCGACGGATGGACCAACTCGTATGCGGCAAGTTGTCAGGCGTCCAGCGCCGTCCCATTTCCATTACCGCCACCCGGTACCCTTTCTCCGCTAAACGATGGGCCGAAACACTGCCGCCAAAGCCCGATCCGATGACGATAAAGTCGAAATCAAATCGTTTGTCGCGGGCCTCCATACGAGTCTCCTAGGCCAATCGGTAAAGTTTCCAGCCAACTGCGATCAGCCAAATCAGGACAACACTATAGATGCTGAAGGCGGCGCCTATCATAGGGCGCAGGCTCTCGCAAATAATGCCCACTCCACCGCTTACTATGCCTAACCAGGCAACCCACTTCGAGAAAACGCCCTTAAGCATGACGATGGAGATCACCAGAATGCTGAGCGCGAACAAGACACCGCCGACGCTCACCGAATTATTCTGAGCGAGAAGAGCCTCAGCCGCGGAGGCGAAGGTAGCCTGTTCGGCGCCGGTGGCACCTGCATACTGGTAGCTCAGGTAGACCAGGCCGTTCACGCACGAAAACGGAACCAGGCAGAGGACCACGGCGGCGACACCGATTACGCTGCCGATTGCGGCGTAGCTGCGGTTCAGGTGCCTCAGCGCGATATAGAGCGCCGGAAAAGTGATCAGGGTCAACCCAACGGGCCCCACAAGCAGTGTTTGAAAGATCATGTAGCCTGGCCTGTTTGCAATTATGTATTCGAGCGTGGCCGTACCGCCCGAACTGGGCGGAGGCGGCAGAATGAAGACAACGACCGCGTCTGCGATGCTAAGAAGAGCAAGGAGAATGGCGGCAATGCCACCAGCTCGAAAGAGGCCACTCCATGATGCATCTGTACCATCCGCCGCGATCGAAGGCTTTTCCATGCTCGAGGTTGCCAAGTTCACCTCCCCGCTTTCCGAGGATTCAAGACGAAACCGCTTCGACTTCTTTTTGTCCTCGAACCCTGCTATCGATTACCTGTTCAATTCTCCGCAGTGCTTCTGCACTCTGCGACACATCCGGTCCAAACATCTGGAAGACATGATTCATGCCCTTCCAGGTCTCCAGGACGATCTCGGCCCCCTGGCTCCGGGCGCGGTCGGTGAAGGCTTGAATGCTGCCGTACAGAATCTCGCAGTCGCCGGCCTGAATGTACATGGGAGGAAGACCGCGCAAGTCGGCCGCCAGCAATGAAACCAGAGGATCGCGGCTTTGAATGGAGTCACAGAACCAATCGGCCCACCGCTGGAACATCTTCCGGTCAATCCAGTCGGACTCTTCATTGGAAACGATGCGGGCCCGCGCATTCTCAAAGTCCGTTGCCGGAGAGAGCGCAATGGCCAGTCCCGGCAACGGGAGTTTCGAATCTCGCGCGGCCAACAGAAGGGTCAATGCCAGGTGGCCACCCGCCGAGTCACCGGCAACGATCATTTTGTCAGGCTCCATGCCCGTTTCCAGTAGCCAGCGGTAGGCATTGAGCGCATCTTCGAGTTGCGCCGGGAAGCGATGTTCCGGCGCAAGCCGGTAATCGAGAGCGAACGTTTTGGATTTCGCAGCCAGCGTAATCAGCGCAATGAAGTTGGCATAGGCTCGAGGGTAAAAAGAATATCCGCCTCCATGAAAATACAAGACCGTCACTGCGGCCTCTGCGTTCTTTGGCGTAAACCAACTTCCTCGGAACTTCTCTTGCACAATCGGTGTGATATCTACTCCTGATAGCGCGGGCGAACTGATCACGACCGAATCCAAAAAAGCGCGTGCTTCTACTACATCACGCATCGTGAATGCCGTGGTCACGTGTTTCTTCAGTACTTCGGTGCTCAACTCCATGAGCCAACTCCAGCTGGGTTGGCGCGGGCCTTTGAGCATCCGGCGGGCAGACACTTTCAGGATTGATTGGCCGATCTCAGCCGCGCTTCGGACTCGGTACTGAATTGGGCCAGCGAAATGTATCCGCGCAACCATAAACTAATCCTCTATCCGCTCGGAGACGCGCAGTCAGAAAATCGAGTGGGCGCGGGGAGGAGAATCGGCGAGTCCGGCGCTGGATTCGCCACCAGTGTTCGCACCATGCCATGTCCCTGCTGCCACCAGCCATGGAAGGTCCGGCCATCGGCATAGCGAACCTGCAGCGGGCTCCAGCCGTTGAGATTGAACCCACCGTTAATGGGACTCACGGTCACACTCCGGGTATCGAGCCGCAGCCCTTCGCGTAGCGCTTTCAGCGCGCTCTCCTTCGCGCTCCAAAGCAGGGTCACCAGGCGGGAGCGCTCAGCCGCGCAGACTCGCCCTACCAGCACTTGCTCGCTCTCGGTAAAATAGTCGGCCACAAAAGCGTCGCTTCGCGCCTCGATCACTTCCTGATCACAACCCAACTCCACTCCAGGCATTGCGACCGCGCAGACGGCGGCTCCGGAACTGTGGCTGATGGAAACTGCAACCGCAGCTGGTTCGTTCGCAATGAAGATCTCGGGCGCGCCAGACGATGCCGGGCGTATTTCGATCTGTGCAAGGTCCTGGGCATCCATGGGCAAATTCAAAAACGAAGTCACTGCGTATTTTGCCGTCCATCGTCCCAGCCGCCAGTCGGCGCGCCGCTTGGCAAAGCGCAAGCCGCTCAGGCAAACCGACTCCCTGGCACTGAGCCAATCATTCTCCGCTGGTACGTCAGCTTGGGTCTGTTCCAGCCAATACACGGGTTTCACGTCCACACCTCGTCGCCATGTAGAACCAGGCCTAGGCTGCCGCGTCACGCACTATGGCCTCTGACTTCGCGGAATGTTCCTCTTTTTCCATCCCTCGTTCCACCGCGTGGATGAGATAGGGACGCAAGTCCGCGGGCGGAAGAATGTGATTCAGCGCACCCACTTCGAGCGCCCGTTGCACGCTGTGCACACGGTCAAACTCGGCGGCCATCTCCCCCAACTTCTCCGAGTGCACAATCTTGAAGAGTTCTTCCCACAAGGTGCGCAAGCGGCTCTTCTCCGCGCCCTCGGCCTGAGCCATCGTCTGGCTGAGCGCTAGCAGGCGCTGATCTTTACGGGTCCTGGCTTCCACTTCACCCGCGAAAACAACTGCCGCCGCCGGCGCACCGCCAATGACCGAGGCATACGTACCCTCCAAGGCTGCGACTTCGAGTTGTTCGTTCAGAGCTCGCGAGAAGACGACATACGCACCACCGTGATACCGGGAGATCACGCAAAATACGATCGGGCCTTTGAAATTCACCACCGCCCTGCCAATCTCGGCGCCGTATTCAAGCTGCAACCTGCGCATGGATTCCGGCGAACCATCGAACCCTGACAGATTGGCCAGGATCACCAGTGGGCGGTTATTACTGGCGGCATTGATCGCCCGCGCGACCTTCTTGGAGGATTGTGGAAACAGGGTCCCGGCACTCCACTGGTCCGGTCCGTCGGCGGGGACAAACCCTAGTCGCGGCACCGCCTGGGACTCGATTCCGATCAGGCAAACGGGATAACCGCCAAGATGAGCGTCCCAGACCACCGCCGTCTCGGCTGCGCGCATGCCCGCCCAGCGCTCGAGCGGCGCGTGGTCCTGGTCGGCAACCGCCCTCATCACTTTCCGAATGTCGAAGGATTTCTTGCGTCCTGGGTTAGTTTCGTCGGACAGAATCTCGCCGACCAAGGCGAAGCCCTCCTCGCCATTTTGACTGTGGACATGAACTCGCACATCCCGATCGATGGGATCATTGCTCGCGGCGCGTCGAGGGAAGCGCTCGCCCGGAGCGATGTAGGTGTGGTCATAATGACGAAACAGGATGTGGCAGGCTTCATCAATATCTCGCGCCCAGTATTGGGCCTGACCGTTCGGTCCCATGATGCGATCGTAGCCGCCGATGCCTTGATTGTCCTCGGCGGAGACGCTGCCGGAGTAATCGAGAGCGCGTTTGCCCGTGAGCACCATGGCGGCTTTCGGTGTCATGACCAGAATGCCGCGAGTGTGCATGAGCATCGTGGCCTCGGCGTTCCAGTAGGGCTGGGCGCCGACGTTGATTCCGTTGACCACAAGATTCACTTCGCCGCCCGCTTGCGTGAACTCCACTAGGCGCCGCAGAACACGGGCAATCCAATCCATGCCTTCGACGCCGCACTCCATCGAGATCTTTGCCCCGGCCGAAAGGGTGAACCACTCCAGGGGGACGCTTTTCTTCTTGGCCAAATCCAGGGCGGCCAGGATGCGCCGGCATTCTGGCTCAGCGATGGCTCCCAGATCCTTGCTCGGATCACCCAGCAGCGCGACCCTGGTCATACCCTCGGGATACTGGGGTGTGAAATTTCGGATCAAGCCCACAATGATGTTGGATTTGTTTTGACCATAGGGCCGATCCACCGGAACCAGATCGCCGGCGGCATCAAGATCGTGCTCGACAAAATCGCCCGATGGAAATTCGGCCCGCGTGTCCTGCGGAGCGGGCGTGATCATCTTGATAATTTCGTAGGGGTAGATAAGTCCGCGCTGCCGCATGCGGACGACTTTCCGTTCATATTCGGTCAGCGGTTTGATTACCTCCAGATTGTCCGCAGGCCGGAAGGTTATGAGCGACTCAGTGCCGCCCGGGCTTGAAATGCACACTACCATCTCGCGCAGTTCCCCGGTTGCAGGATTAGGAATTCGAGCGCGCACCACCACCTGTTCCAGCCCCAGGCCTTCGGTGGCGGGAGAGAGTTTGCGCACGATATCACGCAATTCGTCGCGCTCCAGAGTAAGCGGTGGCCACACGTACAGGAATATCCGGTTCCAATAGAGACGATCCTGGGGACGGCGGCGCGATTGAAATAGCCGGATCCCCGCGAGAGCTTCCGTCAACATGCGCTCCAGATGCGGCAGTTGGACGACCCGGCCCGCCTCGTCACGCACCGGTGTGACATCGCGCACCTCGGCACAGGCAAACAACCGCTCATCCTTCGGATTATCGCGAGCTACGCCGCGCAGAAGGTAAACATCTTCAACCGACGGCAACCGCTCAATGTTGAAATTTTCGAGCCGCCAGAGATGAAGCCGTTTTCCCATCATCGGATGCAGCCCGCGATAGATTTTCTCCTCTGCGTAAGCATTTCCGTTGTGGCGATAAGTGAAATGCTGCATGCCATCCACGCCTTCACCACGGCCGGACCCGGCCACGGCAATCGCAATGCGCCGAATAGGACGAGAAAAACCGGCCTGATTGAGCAGCGATTGGACTTCCCGCTGCGTAACTTCCGGATCTCCGAGCTGGCCTGGATTCCAAAGGTAAAAATCGATGACGATTTCATGATCTACCGGGACGTCTGCGACCAAAGGAAACATGGCCTGCATGGCCTCGGGCAGGCGTGAATATTCAGCGTGCGTGGTGAAGACGTGGATACGCTTCCCTTCATGATCGTATTCCGCCGCTGCATAGCAGTGTCCGTCGAACGTCAGGGAGCGCTGGTTTTCAAGGGAGCGAATCCGGTAATACCGCCAGGTGATCGCCTCCAGCATCAACTTGCGCATCGCAGCATCCGCAGTAGCGAACCGTCCGGACAACAAGCTGACCAGGGGCTGCGGACATTCCACCAAGGCACGTAATCTTTCTGGACGATCGGCGGCATTGGGATTGGCAGCCATATAGGCAAGCTGATCTTCCACCTGGTCGTACACTTGTTTCCGCGCCCGCTCAAATAGCGGCTGATCGAAGTAGCGATAGCGCACTTCCCGCGCCAGATCGCTCACCGCAGGGAAAAGTCCGCTGGTGATCGAGATCATGCGGTCCAGAAGCAGGCGGAAAGATTCCTCGGCTTGCGCCGGGGCATCGGCGCGCCGCAAACGCCGTTCGAGCACGCCCAGAACCAGCGCAATTTGCTGCTCTACCCGTTGATGCGACTTGTAGATCCACAGCAGACTGTCTTCCAGTTCAGGCGAGCGATCGAGAGAGCGCACGCCGTAATAAGCCAGGGCGCGCTGCAGCGCGCTGACGAAGGCGGGCGGGAGGCCTTCACCGCGTGTATCCAACAGGCGCAGGTAGGAAAACAGGTAAGCTTCGGCACTGGGCTCTTCCCCGCTGGCTCGATGAGTTACCTGCGGTTCGCGCTGAAATAATGAGCAGATATCAACAAAAATATTGAGGACCACATCCTCACTCGCTCTGGTTTCATCGTTCTCAACCGAACCCCTCTTGCTCCATTCGGCGAGCAGTCGCGCGCTCTGCTTTGGATCCACATCAAAACCGAGCATGAGCTGGCGCAGTTCTTCCAGGCTCTGACGGTGGCTGGAATCGTCACCTTCCGCACTTCCGCCGGGGGCGAGCGACGCGCCAAACACCACCGACTCCGCCGAGCTCACCGTTTCACCGCTTGCGTCGGGCTCGATCTGCAGGAGGGGGGCACCCGTGTCCACCTGTACGTTTGATATGGTCATCACTTGCCGGATCTTTCCGGAAAATGGAGCCACAACCTGCATTTCCATTTTCATGGCTTCCAACACCAGCAGGCGATCTCCCACCGACACCATGTCACCCGGTTTCACAGCGATGGAAACCACGACCGCCGGGGCCGACGCGTGCACAATGCCACCATCATCGCGATCGATCTGGTGCGAGACACCGTCCACCTCGATTCTGTAACTCCGTCCCTGGCGCACGGAAATGACATGAAAGCGGCGCCCAAACGTGGTGAGCCAATATTCAAACTGATCCCGGCGTTCGATTTGAGCATCGATGCGCGAGCCATTGACTTCGACGCGGTATTGTTGCGGGCCGAGGCGGTATGTCTTAGGCGAGTAGGCATGCCCTCGGTAGCGCAGGTCGGTGCTCCGGCCTACCTCGGTCCGGACCTGAGGCCGTCCCCGCACCGCTGAGGCGTAGAACTGGGTCTGCTCCACCGCCAATTGCTCGTCGTAGGCCTCGATCGCACCCTGCACCAGAGCGACATCGGCGTAGCGCCGAGAGACGTGCTCACCGCTCGCCGCCAGGCGGTCCAGCCATCCATTATGTACATCTCCACGCTGCACTTCGGAGCGGCTCAACAGCTCCAGAAGAAATGCTTTGTTGCTGGCGCCGTCCTTGATGACGACAACACTATCGCGCAACACTCGTTGCAGCCGGGAAAGCGCTTCGTTGCGATTTTGACCGTAGGCGATGATTTTGGCGATCATGGAATCGAATTCCGCGGGAACGGAATCGCCCTCCGCCACACCCGTGTCAACCCGCACTCCCGGCCCGGTCAGAATCCGGAAGCGCTCGACAGTACCCGGGGCAGGAGCAAAGCCGTTATCTGGATCTTCCGCATTCAGCCGCACCTCGATGGCGTGGCCGGTGGTGCGCGGAGGTTGTCCTTCCAGACGGCCACCGCGTGCGACGTGAATTTGAAGTTTGACCAGATCAACCCCGGTGGTGCATTCCGTCACTGGATGCTCGACCTGCAACCGGGTATTCATTTCCATAAACAGGAAGCGGCGAGCTTTTGGTTCATAGAGAAATTCCACCGTGCCGGCGTTGTGATATCCGGCTGCCAGGCTGAGGCGCACTGCTGCCTCACGCAACCTCTGGTCCTGCTCCGGAGTGAGGGCCGGAGAGGGCGCCTCTTCCAGGATTTTCTGGTGGCGGCGCTGAATGGTACAGTCGCGCACCCCCACCGCCCAAGTGGTCCCATACTGGTCGGCAATGACCTGCACCTCGATGTGGCGCGCCTCCTCTACCAGTTGCTCCATGAAAACAGTGGGATCGCCGAAAGCTTTGAAGGCTTCGGCGCGGGCGCTCTCAAAAGCCTGCGGAAGTTCACCTGCCGAACACACCGTCCGAATTCCGTGACCGCCTCCTCCGGCGGTCCCTTTAACAAGGAGGGGATAGCCCAGCCGTTCCGCATGGCGCCAGGCGTCATTGAGCGTCTCCACCGGCCCACCACTCCATGGGGCCACTTCGATTTGCGCTTTCTCGGCTAAGAGCTTCGAGGAAATCTTGTCGCCCAGCCGCCGCATCACGCCACCATCGGGACCTATGAAGACGATACCCCGCTCATGGCAAAGGTCGGCGAAGGCGGCGTGCTCAGCCACAAAACCCCATCCCACCCAGACCGCTTCCGCGCGCGCGGCTGTCAACGCCCGTTCCAGCCGCCCGTAATCGACGTAACTGCTCTTGGTCTGCAGCGTGCCGGGGTCAAGGATTTGGGCGGCACCGATACACACTGCCTCGTCCGCTTCGCGGACAAACATGGCATGGCGGTCAGGCTCGGTAAAAAGCGCGATTGTGCGCAGGGCGGTGCCGTGCTCCTGATTGAACTCGCGGACCGCGTGGATAAAACGCATGGCCGCCTCACCGCGGTTCACGATCGCTACGCGTTGGAATTCGTGGTTCATAGATTCCTCGATCGACAGTCAAACATGGGTGGCCGCCTGGTCGATCATGCCGCGACGGCTTCCAGTGACATCGCCATCTGTAGCGCCTTCAACGGTTCGCCAACGATACTATTCGGGACCGCCACCGTGCGGTATCCGCTGAGTTGCACGAAACGGTTCCCTGCCGTGTCCACAACCTCAGCATCGAAGCTTCCTTGAGCCTGATTGGGAGTGACCACGGCATACAGCCGCCCCTCTGCCAAATCAGGAGATCGCAATAAAGAGACACGATCAATGTGCTGCGGCAGGCCCATGCGGCTCTGCGCGCCCATCTCCCAGATACCCGCGGTTTGGAAGCAAAGCTCGATCAGCCGCGGCGCCATCAGCGTCGGAAGTTCCGCGGGATGGTGATTGTTGGGAAGGCCTTTCGCCATCAACCCGACAATCCGATTCCCATCCCACCACGCCCGTTCTAGAACCTGGTACGCCGGTCCGTGGAAGTAGAGGCGATAGATATCGGCAGCTTCGATGATGTGACCTGCCGGCGTATATGGCGCCGTAGTCACGACCTCGGGTGTCCGCTTCGTCAATCGGACACGGCCGGTGAAATGGGTGGTGCGTTGCGGCTCAGGCTGATTCGGAAGTGGCCGGAAGCCAATCAATCCACAATCCGCCACAACACCGTCCTTATCCGGATGAATGAGCGCTTCGACGGTTACCGTGCGTGGCTCACTCCGGTAAAACTTGAAGGGCACGAGGAAATTGACGTTGTCAATCTCTGCTACATGCCAACCCGGAAGCATGCGCAGCGCAGTTTCGGCAAACGCCTCGATGCCCATGACGCCCGGCAGCACCGGCGTACCGTCAATTTGATGGTCACGCAGGAACGGTTGGATCTTCGGATCCAGCGTAACCTCAACCGTGATGGGTTTGTAAAGTCCAGTGCCGGCGACCTTGCTGATCATCGGTCCTTCCGGAAGGAGCTGCTTTTCTCCAGAAACTTCTGGAGCGCTGGTATCGAGCCCGCCACTGGCATCCCATTCCGTAAGCAGAGCACCGAGGCGCTGGCCGATCACGATTTCGCCACGCGTTCCTCCCGCCGTCAGCTCGCGGCGGATCAGAGGAATGCCCGCTTCCGGGGACAGCATGTCGATCCCCGCCATTTCCATCACCTTGGGGATGGATCCGCGCGTGGCCATTCCGATACCGCCCCAAGCCGTCCAATCGATGGCAATTCCGCGGGTAGCCGGACGAGTCGTGCGGAAGCTGGATGTGATCTTGCACAGCAGATCGTTGGCCGAGCTGTAATCCGTTTGTCCGGGATTGCCGAACCGGCCCGCAATTGAGCTGAACGCTACTGTTGCGGCGAGCGGCATGTCGCCGATGGCATGCAACAGGTTGAAGAAGCCGTCACTCTTGACGTCAAAGACCAGATCAAATTCACGCGCGTCTTTCTCCGCCAAAGATCGGCTGCGTTCGATACCGGCAGCGTGCAAGAGGACGTCAATGCGTCCGCTACGTTCACGCACCTGATCAATCACCTTCGCCACGGCATCCGCATCGCACAGGTTTACGCTGCAATAGTATGGTGTGCCGCCTGCAGCCCGCACGGCGTCGATGGCAGCACGCGCCGCGTTTGCCCGCTCGAGGCTTGCCAGCTCTTTTTCCACCAGGGCCGGCGTAGCTCGCTCGCCGCGTGCCTGGATGCGCGCAAACAAATCGCGCTTGAGGCCTTCTTTGTCGCTCACGAAGCGCTTGAGATCGAGATTTTCGGGGTCAGGCTCCGGCACCAGGTCGAGCAGATAGAAGGTGCCGCCGGAAGCGGCAGCCAGGTCCGCGGTAATGGCCGAGACGATGCTGCCGGCCGCGCCCGTGATCAGGAAAACCGTGTTCCGATCCAGCGTGAGACCGAGTTGGCCGTCGGCTGCGGGCTGCTCTTGTAGCCCAACAGTCCAGCGCAGACCGCCCTTATACCCGATTTCGATTGCGCCGGGATCGCGCAGGGTTTCT
>DATGYF010000630.1:0-2223 GCA_035298145.1 Terriglobales bacterium
CACCCATTTGGCCCAGAAGCGCACCATGTCGTCGGAACTCTTGGTCGATTTGTCGGATTTCTTGAAGACGTATTTGCCGTCCTGATAAAACTCGCTGGCCGCGGGATCGAGCGCAATTGCAATCTGCTCCCCCGGTTTATAGCCCGCCTGGGTGATAGCTTCGAGGACTACTTCAATTCCTTCAACATTCGATTTCACCGACGGTGCAAAGCCACCCTCGTCGCCGACTGCGGTGTTGTAGCCGCGCTTTTTGAGCACGCCTTTTAGAGTGTGGAAGACTTCGACGCCCCAGCGCAGGGCTTCCGAAAAAGATTCCGCTCCCACCGGCATTACCATGAATTCCTGGAAGTCCACGTTGCTGTCGGCATGGGCGCCCCCGTTCAGGATGTTCATCATCGGCGTGGGAAGAATATTGGCGCCGGCTCCGCCTAGATAGCGGTAGAGCGGAAGGCTGAAAGCGGCCGCCGAAGCTCGCGCCGCGGCCATCGAAACCGCGAGGATGGCATTAGCTCCCAGCCGGCCCTTGTTCTCGGTGCCATCGAGCTCAATCATCTTTTGATCGATGGCGCGCTGGTCGGCGGCGTCGAGGTTGGCCAGGGCGTCGGAGATTTCGCGGTTCACATTTTCTACCGCCTTCCGTACGCCTTTGCCCTGGTAGCGCTGCTTGTCGCCGTCGCGCAACTCGACCGCCTCGTGCTCGCCGGTGGAGGCTCCGCTGGGGACGGCTGCGCGTCCCCTGGTTCCGTCCGCCAGGGTGACTTCCGCCTCGACCGTGGGGTTGCCGCGGGAATCGAGAATCTCCCGCGCCTGAATTTCCTGAATCTGCGTGATGACGTCCATGATTGCTGGTGTGCCTCGTTCTTTCTGTGTGGGTGAGACTGGAAATTATATCGGTTTTTCCGGTGTGGCGCGGGCGCCCTCGCCCGCGAGACGGCCGGAGCCGGCAAAAACATTGTGCGTGCCACGATCTGCGTGTCCGTTTTCTTCCGCTTTAGCTGAGTGCGACCTTCACGCGGGCGAGTCGCCCGCGACCACACCATCTCATATCCCGTGTCTATGCTGGTTCCTCGAGTTTTTCACAGGCTGGCGTCCGCCACTTCTGCTCTAGAGTCGATGCAGGATGTTGGATCGCACGGAAACTCTTGTTGTCGGTGTGCGGGCGCCGGAATTTCTGTTGTCGGCCGCAAATCGCGACGGGATTCTCTCCCTTTCCGGTTTTCTGTCGCGGGGAACGCTGATCGTGGAATTCCTGCGCGGCACCTGGTGACCGAATTGCGTAAAACGCATGGCTCAGTTGGAGCCGATGAAAACCGAAATCGAGCAGGCGGGAGCGCACCTGGTGTACATCGCGGCAGAAATGGGCGAGGGCGTGTGGAAGCCGGCCAAGTTTCTGCAATCGCATCCCGTGGCGTATCCCTTTCTGCTGGATGAGGACCGGTCGGTGACCAAAGCTTACGGGCTGTATCACCGGCTGGGCGTGGACGCAATCAATATCGCGCACCCGGCGTCGCTGGTCATAGAGCGCGACCGCAGGGTGGAGTACATCTATCGCGGAGACAGTCAGACCGACCGGGCGCCGTTTGACCAGGTGCTGGCGGCAGTGAAGAAGCTATCGGTGTCCGGTTGATGGATTTTTACGGCCGGGTGGGCACATTTGCAGCGGAAACTCAGGAGGCGGAATGAAGAAGATACTCGCAGTGCTCGGTGTGATATGTCTGGCGGTCGCGGCTGGGGCGCAAAGCAACATGGCTCTACCCGCGGGCACGGCCTTCAAAGTCAAACTGGAAAACACGCTGTCAACTTTCTCCAGCAAGGAAGGCGATGCTTTCTCCGGGCGCGTGGTGGATGCGGTGATGCTCGACGGCAAGACCGTGATTCCCGTCGGCTCCACGGTGCAGGGGCGGGTCACCAAAGTCAACGAACCACGGCGCATTGCGGGCAAGCCGACCATCGGAATTTTTCCCGAGGCGGTGGTGCTGCCCAACGGCGAGCGCTACATGCTGAACGCCACCATGGTGGACACCAGTCTGCGCAACGGAACCGATGTCAACACCGAAGGCCAATTCAAGGGTGATGGCCACGATGGCAAGGACCTGACCGAGATCGGTTTCGGCACCGGCGGCGGAATGCTGATCGGCGGCCTGGCCGGCGGGGGCAAAGGCCTGCTGATCGGCGGAGCAGTGGGCGCGACTCTCACGGTGGCGCATTGGCTGGGCAAGAAAC
>DATGYF010000631.1:0-7157 GCA_035298145.1 Terriglobales bacterium
TTTGCCCTCACCGTGAAGCTGAGCAAGGATGAAGGCAACAAGGACCCCGGGGCCCTGAGCGGCATGCTGGCGGCCATCGATCAGGGCTCGCAGAATTCTGTGTGGGTGATGGTGGTTGATGATGGAGCTGATATCGCCGGCATGGGTGGCCTGATGGGTACAGCGATGTCCGCCCGCGGATACGCCGGCGCGGTCATCGACGGAGGCGTTCGAGACGTGGGTCAGCTGACCAAGATCGGCTTTCCCGTTTACGCCACCGGCATTGTTCCCTCAACCTCAGTGAGCCATTACCGTTTTGCGGGAGCGAATGTTCCGGTGACGTGCGATGGCGTGGAGGTGCGGCCCGGGGACATAGTCGCAGCCGATGGCGATGGGGTGGTGATTGTGCCCAGGGCGAATGCGGAGAAAGTTCTGGCCTTGGCCCAGGACATGGATTTCAAAGAGCACTCCATGTACTCGATTATCGAGAAATACAAATCTATCCAGGAGGCGGTCAAGCGGTTTGGGAGGTTGTGAGGAATTGGTCAAGTGTCCTGGCTCTTGGCGTTCTTTGCGGCCTTTCTTTGCGCCCTTTGCGGTTAAAAGGGTTGACCTCGCCCAGGGCCGCCGAAAAACCTTGAACCGCAAAGGACGCAAAGGAAGGACGCAAAGGACGCAGAGAAAGGCCGGGTAGTTGAAATCAGGACGTTGGTGATTGCATTCAACCAAATTTCGTTGGATAATGCCCGGTTCCATTAAATCGATTCAATGGACTGGGCTCTGCGCCGTGGCATGTCGGTCAACCCGAGCGCATGAATCCCCCTTTTAAAGGCGGCCTGATTCGGATGGTGGAGAGAACGCGACTGTTCGCAAGAGTGACCCTGGCGCTCGCTGCTCTCGTAGGTTGCCTGATGATGATGGCGGCGGACGATGTGTCCAGGGAATCAACCGCGGCAGTGATCGACGTGCTTCCCACGCAGCTGATCGCCCAGCCTCCCGGAGCAAACTGGCTTTCCTACAACGGAGACTTCACCGGACGGCGCTTCAGCAGCCTGTCCCAGATCAAACCGGAGAATGTCGCCCAACTTCGGGCGCAATGGGTATTTCATTCCAGCAATTCGAACCGGCTGGAAGTGACGCCGGTGGTGGTGAACGGTGTCATGTTCGTGACTTCGGCGAATGATACCTATGCGCTGGATGCGCGCACCGGGCGCGTTATCTGGCACCACGTGTGGCCGATTTCGGAGGGATTGATCGACGATGCCTCGGGGCATCTCAGCCGCGGGGTCGCGGTGTGGCACTCGCGAGTTTACCGCCAGACCGACAACGCACATTTGTTATGCCTGGATGCGCGT
Source organism: Terriglobales bacterium (assembly GCA_035298145.1). Lineage (GTDB taxonomy): Bacteria > Acidobacteriota > Terriglobia > Terriglobales > Acidobacteriaceae > JAIQFF01. The sequence continues at coordinate 1,335 of DATGYF010000631.1, forward strand.
TCGGGAAATTTGCTGTGGGATGTAGCCTACGCGGACTGGAACCCGAACTACGGTGCCACAGGCGCGCCGCTGGTGGTGAAGGACAAAGTGATTGTCGGCACGTCCGGCGGAGACGATGGGGTGCGCGGCTTTGTGGCGGCGTTCGATGCAACCACGGGAAAACTGGCATGGCGTTTCTGGACCCTGCCCGGACCCGGAGAATTTGGCAACGAGAGCTGGCCCGGGGATATGTATCTCCACGGCGGCGGCACTGCCTGGATGCCCGGCACCTACGATCCCGAAACCGGCACGCTGTTCTGGACCACCAGCAACGCGAGCCCTGACTTCGACGGCAGCGTGCGCCCGGGCGACGATCTGTACACCAGTTGCGTGCTGGCGCTCGATGCCGATACCGGGAAGCTGAAGTGGTACTTCCAGTTCACGCCGCATGATCTGTTTGATTTCGATGCCACCGAGACTCCGATTCTGATTGACACGGTTTACCAGGGCGAGCCTCGGAAACTGATGGTGCAGGCCAATCGGAATGGGTTCATCTATGTGCTCGATCGGACGAACGGGAAATTTCTTTCCGCCACACCCTTCGTGAAGAACCTGACCTGGGCGAAGGGTATTGACGCGCAAGGCCGTCCCATTCTGTCCGGTCTCAAGCCGACACCCGACGGGACGCGGATATGTCCCGGATTCAATGGCGCCACCAACTGGCATGCGCCGTCTTACAACCAGTCAACCGGTTTCGTTTATTTCCTGGCGCTGGAAAGCTGCGAGATATTCTTTACCAAACCGCAGAAATTCGAGGAAGGAAAGACATACTATTCTACGGGCACAAAGCGGATTCCCGGGGAAATGTCGCAGAAGATCCTTCTGGCTTACGATCTGGACAAGCAGGCATTCGCGTGGCGCTATCCCCAGGTGGGGCACGCGCGCTCGGCGGGCGGGACCATGACGACTGCCACTGGCCTGCTTTTCTTCGGCGATGACGCGCAATCGTTTGAGGCCGTGGATGCCAGGACCGGAAAGCCCCTGTGGCACTTCAATACCGGCCAGGACTTCAGCGCGTCGCCCATGAGCTACGCCGTCCTGGACAAGCAGTACGTGGCCATCGCCGCGGGAAGCGATATTTTCAGTTTTGCATTGCCGTGAGTTTTTTGCTTTTTTAAGAACGAATCAAACTTCAAGGAGATTGATCATGACCTCGAGCCTCTTCAATCGTAGAACGCTGATGACTTCGCTGGCAGGGGTAATGTCTGCGGTGGGTGCGGGAGCATTGATGTCCACCAGCGCCCAGGCCAAGAGCAAGGATGGCGGCGTGCGCAAGCTCAACCGTGACGGCAAGCCCGCCGACGGAAAGCAGATGATTACCGCTCTGATCACGCACAACGGACTGCTCTACATCGCGGGGCAGGGCGCCAACTCGAACGGACCGGTGGGGAAGGACGACATCGACAGCCACACCACGAAAGTGATGGAGAACGTAAAAGAGCTGGTCGAAACCGGCGGCGGCACCATGGACAGCGTACTGCAGCTTACGGTTTATCTGGCCAACCTGGATTACTACGAGCCCATGAACAAAATATTCAAGACCTACTTTCCGAATGGCGGGCCGGCACGAACCACGGTCGCGGTAGCCGCGCTTCCGGGAAACTCAATGCTGGAAATTAACTGCATTGCCGCCATCGTTAAGAAGTAGAGCTGGCCATCACGCCGGGGACAACGCCGGTAACAAGGAGAAGATCATGCAACTGGGAACGGGATGGAACCGCCGGAGCTTTCTGGGAACCATGGGAATGATTGCCGGCTCAGTGATGGCGCCGGGCAAACTTTTTGCGGCAAAGGCCAGCGCGAAAGTCACCGGCTTCGGCCAAACGGGAAATCCTTACGAAGAGCTGGGAGTCACTACTGTCATCAACTGTGAAGGCACGATGACCATGCTGGGCGGCTCCATCCTGCGTCCGGAACTGGAAGCCGTGATGGCCCAGGCCGGTCGCCACTTTGTCAGCATTCCTGAGCTAGAGGTGGCGGCGGGCAAGCGCATTGCGGAAATGCTCAAGCTGCCCGACGGGTACACCGCGCTGGTGACTGCAGGCGCGGCGGCGGCGATCCAATCCGGACTTGCGGGAATCCTTACCGGCGACAATGAAACATTCATCAAGCAGTTGCCGGACCTCACCGGATTGAAGTCCGAAGTCATCATCCAGAAGTCCCATCGCAACCCGTTTGACCACCAGCTGCGCACCACGGGGATCAAGCTGATCGTGATCGAAACTCGCGACGAGTTGCGCCAGGCGATCAGCCCGCGCACTGCCATGATGCATTTTTCCAACTTTGCCAACGCCGCGGGACAGATCAAAGTGGATGAGTGGGTGAAGCTGGCGAAGGAATACAAAATTCCCTGCATGAACGATGCGGCCGCCGACACGCCGCCGGTTTCTCATCTCTGGGATTACGCCAACATGGGCTACGACCTCATCACCTTCAGCGGGGGCAAAGCCATGCGCGGGCCGCAGTGCGCCGGAATGCTGATCGGACGCAAGGATCTGGTCGCCTACGCGCTGCTGAACAACAGTCCGCACGAGGACACGCTCGGGCGCAGTTCGAAGGTCGGCAAGGAAGAAATCATCGGGATGGTGAAAGCACTGGAAGTCTATCTCGCCGAGGACCACGACGCCCTGAACCAGGAATGGCAGGGCCGGCTGGATTTGATCTCCAAGCAGATCACGCGGGTACCGGGCGTGAGCACGTCGTTCTTCGTTCCCGACATCGCGAATCATGTGCCCCATATGCAGATTACCTGGGACGAGGCGAAAATCTCACTGACTCCCAAGCAGGTTTCCCAAATGTTGCGAGAGTCCAAACCCGCCATTGTGATGGGAGGAGGTGAAGGGAAGCCGGGCATGGCCATGAACTCGTTCATGCTGCAACCCGGAGAAGACAAGATTGTCGCCGACCGGCTGAGCAAGATTTTCCGCGAGCATTCCGCGTGAGTGATCAAAGTTCTGGAACGGGGAATGAGAGCATTTCCGACCAGAGAATCCCGAGGGCGACGGCGTCAGTTCTGCGGCATGCGCCTTGGGGATCCCTTCTGGGCCAGCCACTGGTTGAACTGGTCGATCATTTCCCGGGTCCACTTCGCGTCAATCTGTCCCGGTGTGTATTTGCCCTCGCGCAGCATCATGTGGCCCCATTCATCCACCAGGCGGTCCATTTCCGTGTCGTCGGCCACTTTCTGCGCCAGCTGGGGCGGAATAAAAGTGATGCCCTCGGGATCCCCGAGCGCGATGTCTCCCGGCATGATGGTGGTGTCGCCGATGCGGATGGGAACATTGATTCCAGTCAGCATGACATTCTCCAGCGCGGAAGGATCGACGCCGCGAACGTAAACCTGGAAACCCGGAATCTGTTGAATTCCAGTGACGTCACGCACCGCGCCATTGACGATCAGGCCGTTGTGGCTTTTGGTGAAGATGGCGGTGGAGAGGTTGTCACCGGCAATCGTTCCGTACCTGATCTTGCCGAAGAGATCGACCACGAGCACGTCTCCGGGTTGAAGAATGTCGATGATCCAGGAATTCTCGTCTCCAATGCGGCGTTCCTTCTTTCCGTTGGCGCGGATTACGGAGTCAACGTCGGGGCGGCGCGGCATGAAGACGGCGGTGACCACGCGACCGACCAGACGCTCTCCCGGATTAAGCACCTTCCATCCGCCCTCGAACTGGTTGTGAAAGCCAGCTTCCTGCAGCACATCCCAGGCTTCATCCGCGGTGACACTGTGCAGGCGTTGCAGAACTGCGTCGGGCACTTGCGGCCGCCCGTCAGGAAAGCGGTCGCCGTGCCAGTCTGGAGTAAACGCGATTCGTTGTTCGGGGGAAAACAGACCGAGCTGTGTGTGTCCGGAAATTGCGAGGAAGATCGTCGCCGCCAGCGTGGCTGCGGTGAAGCAGATCGAGCGAAAATGTTTGCGCAAAGGTCACCCGCATCGCGATCGGAGTTCGAGCCGTTGGGGAAAATACCACAACGCCTTCGCAGCAACAACACTTCCAGCGCTGCCCAACCCCAGGCGAGCTGCGCTCGCCTGCCCGGACGGGGGTGTCCGGGCCTACGTGTGTTCAGGGGACGACGATGAACGGCGCCCGGGCAAGCCACGTGCGGTGGTTCCTGGTGGGCTGGATGTTCGTCCTGAGTGCAGTCTCCTACCTCGACCGGGTGAATATCTCGGTTGCCGGAAAGTCCATCGCCGAGGAATACGGGCTGAGCAACGTGCATCTGGGTTACGTGTTCAGCGCTATGCTGATCGGCTATGCGTTGTTCCAGACCGTGGGAGGAAGACTGGCGGACCGCTTTGGCGCCCGTCGTGTGCTTACGGCGGGAGTTGTGTGGTGGGGAATCTTTACCGGGCTGACGGCACTGGTGCCTTCGAATATTCGCGGAGCGCTGTTTTTGTTCATCGCAATTCGTTTTCTGCTCGGCGCCGGCGAGGCCGTGGTGTATCCGGCATCGAATCAATTTGTGGCGCGCTGGATTCCGGCGCAGGAGCGCGGCGTTGCCAACGGCTGGATTTTCGCGGGCGTGGGAGCCGGGGCCGGCCTCTCCCCACCGCTGATCACATACTTCATGCTGCGCTACGGTTGGCGATCGTCTTTCTGGGCGTGTGCCATTATCGGCCTGGTCGCGGGCGCGGTCTGGTATCTCACCGCTCGCGACGACCCTGCCGAGCATCCTCGGGTTTCCGCCTCTGAGCTCGCGACCATCCGAGCGGGGCTGCCGGTCAAGACTGAGTTGAAGGGCAGCGGACTGGTTCCCTGGGGAACGGTTCTGCGCAGCAGGGAAGTGTGGGCGGTCACGCTCAGTTATTTTTCTTTCGGATATGTGGCCTGGATATTCTTCAGCTGGTTCTTTATCTACCTGGCCCAGGTGCGCGGACTGAATCTGAAAGCCAGCGCGTTCTACGCCATGCTTCCGCCGATCGCGATGTCGGTGTGCAGCCTGCTGGGCGGCGGCATCAATGACCGGCTTACCAAGTGGCATAGCGCCCGTTTAGGACGATGCGGCGTGGCCGCATTCGGCCTGGCCGTGGCCGGAATATTCATCGCCTTCGGCTCCCAGGTTGACAGCGCACGTCTGGCCAGCGTGGTGCTGGCGGGTGGAGCGGGAGCGCTTTATCTGGCGCAGAGCTCGTACTGGTCGGTGACCGCCGACATTGCCGGCAAGTCGTCCGGTTCGGTTTCCGGTTTCATGAACATGGGAGCGCAGATCGGCGGCGCCGTCACCGCTTCGCTCACGCCCGCGATCGCAGGGCGTTTTGGCTGGACTGCGTCGTTCCTCGTGGCTGCGGGTTTGTGCCTGCTGGGAGCGGCGGCGTGGCTGGTCGTGGATCCGACGAAGAGCCTCACGCCAAAGCCGGCGGGCGCTTCGGATACGGAAGCGGTTGCGGCTCGCTAAGTGCTGTTCTGATGCAACACTCCTGGCGTCCTTTGCGGGTCTTCTTTGCGAACTTTGCGGTAAAGGGTTCACCTTGCCCAATCGTCCAAAAATCTCAACCGCAAAGGGCGCAAAAAAGGCCGCAAAGGACGCAAAGCATGATCACTTTCCTTCCAGCGCATGAGCGCTGAGAAGGAACGAGATGCCGTCGGAACTGTAGATCGCTTTGCCGGCGTCCTGTGGTTCGGGGGCCACTTTGCCGGCGCGGACGGTCTCAATCGCGGTAACCAGTCGCGGCAGCACCGAGGGTTGCGCGAAGGGCACGTTGTGCTGGCCGAGGACGAGCTTGAGTTGCGGGGCCAGCGCCGCGAGGCGTTTTACTGAGGCGACGTATTCATCGAGATTGGT
>DATGYF010000632.1:0-7548 GCA_035298145.1 Terriglobales bacterium
AGCGCATTTTCCGTCCCTACGTGGGTTGTGGTGGGGAATGCGTTCCCGCGGGCGAGTCGCCCGCGACCACATGGGCCTGGATGTCCTTCCTATCTACAGACTGGGTCTATTTTCTTGACCTCAGTTTTGGATTGCGGGATAACGGAATATGGAGTTGTTTGTGATCAAGTCGCTACTGACTATGCGTTTTAGTTTCAGCTAGTGTGCTGTCCCAGAAATTCATGGGATATCGAAATGTAAGCGGCGCAGGTCGAGTGGGATGAAACAGCAGGTCCCTCCACTACGCTCGCTTCGCTCCGCTCCGGTCGGGATGACAGTACTAATTCAACGAGTCTCCGGGGCAGGACACTAGTTATACAAATCTTATTAATTCAAGGTTTAGCCATCATGACACGACAGTTGGGTGATCCTAATACTCCGTTGAGTGACGCCGCGCATCGCAACAGCAAGCGGACAGGGGAGCTTTCGGAGGCGGCGTTTCTGCATAAGGCGGTGGGGCTCGGGTTCCGGGTGACGAAGCCCTGGGGCGATAGCGAGCGCTATGACTTTGTGCTGGATTCGGGGAGGCGGTTGTGGCGGGTGCAGATCAAGTGCACGGCGGTGGAGCGGGCGGGGGGATACCATATTCAGCCGATCCATTTTGTTTATGGGAAGAACAAAGTGGTTTACACGGCGGAGGACATTGACGTTCTGGCGGCGCACATTGTTCCTCTGGATGTGTGGTATGTGGTGCCGGTGGCGGCGCTGGCGCAGGGGAAGAGTCTGCGGCTTTATCCGGACGATGGGTGCAAGACGGCGCGGTTCGAGAAATATCGCGAGGCCTGGGATTTATTTCGTGGCGATGAAGCTCGAGGAGGCGAAGAGGGGCTGGCGGCGGTCGAGACGGAATCCTCTGCGGCCGCCGGGGATGAAGATCGCGGAGACGAGTCGGTTCCACTGTGTTTTAGCCGGCTTGCTGTGGTGTGGAAGCCGCGGTTTTTCGGTCGTTAGGGTGGCGGGCAGTTTTCCGAGCTTCTTCGGATCACGGTCGAGCTGGCGGTCGGATCGATACCGGATGTAAAGGCGGGAGGCGACATGAAGCTGTTCATCGACCCTCCGTCGTATGTGACTTTGTACCCGTTGTCCCCAGCGAACACCGCAATCGCTCTGTTGGTTCGCCTTCCCTTTCGGTGCATTGGCGGCTTAATGCGCATCATCGTTGCAGCGCATGATGGCATGGCTAAGTCGTGCTCTTCCGGGTGGTGTCCTTTCCCTTCGCACCAGCCCGCGCGCGTGCTTTGCCGCTGTCATCCGCGGGCGAGGGCGCCCGCGCCACACTTGCTGATCTACAGCATTTTCCCTAGCGCGGAAATTCCTGCTGGCCAATCGAACTTTCTCGCCTTCCATTTGCCGTAGGGCTATCCCTCACAAAACACAGGCCTGCGGTCTTGGCAGCCTTCGTGCTCTTACCATGAGCAGATCGCATACGGAGGGAATGATGTCGAACATACATGTTGATAAGGTCGGTGACATGGCAGTGGTGGAATGCGAAGGCAGGTTTGTACGCAGTGATGAGGCGTTTAAGTTGCGTGACGCAGTGGCCAAGCAGACCGATGCTCATGTCATTGTGCTGGACCTGACGGAAACGCAGGCCATCGGCGGAGGCGCTATCGGCGTACTGGTTTTTCTGCAGCGCTGGTGCCGCGACCACGATATCCGGTTCAAGTTGTTCAATCCTTCCCGATTCGTACGGGAGAAGCTGGAGCATACGAACGCGATGTCGGAGTTCGATATAGCTTCTCTCGACGAGATGATGGCGTTGCTCGGGCGCGCCGACAGCCGGTACGCGCTGGCTTCCTGAAGGGCGTTGACCGCGGGGCGAATCGCTTAATAGGGTCCCCTCGACTCAGGGCCCCCTCGGGGGCTAGGGGTCCTTCGACTGCGCAGCTGGTTTCGCTGCGCGAACCAGCTACTCCGCTCAGGATGACATTGCGGAGTTTTGTTCTTACTGCACGCGAAGTATCAACTGGGTTCCACTGTCGAGATGAACATTTCCGGTGCTCGAGGTCAGGACGGAGACTGCGCCTGAGGTCTCCAGAGAGAGACCTTTTATCCCGACTACTCCGCGGCTGGTGGGAGCGAGCGGGCTGATGGTGGAAGGATTGGGCGCATTGAGGCCTGGCGGTTCGGGAATGGTAGAGGTCGGATATTTCGGTGGGATGGAAGGGGCGGTGGAATCACCAGCCGAGACAGGGGTCCGGCTCGGCATCCCTGAGGCCGCGTTGGTGAGAGCGTCGGGTTCGTTCCCCAGGTTATTCAGCTGCAATGGGCGGGCAATCGCCTGCACCAGGGCTTGCAGCGGCACTTCGCGTCCGCCCTTCAGGAGCATGCGCTCAAAAGAAATTCCCAGCATCGAACCTGGAGACGTCTTGCTGTGGGCCTTGGCTTCGGTTACGTGACCGATGATTTTTGTGTTTCGCGGGACTACGATCTGACCGTGCACCAATAAATCGATCGCAGTCCTGGCCTCGATTTTGGCATCGGCCTTGGATTTCTTCGCATCCAGCGACTTGGACAACTCGACGGAGAGAACGGTCCCGGGCGGTAGTGCGTTGGCCGCCGGCGCAGACTTCGGGGCGGGCGAGGGAGCATCCTGAAGCTGGGATCTGGCGGGCTCAGGGGCGCCTTGTGCCCGCGCCGCGGAGATCCGCGACGTCGAAACCACGGACAAGGCGGCCAAGGCAAGTATGACCGGCGCTGATAAGAACTTCCGCATGTTTACTCCACGGCTGTTTCCGGTTGCCTGCTGGATATGATGCATCCGGTCAGAACCAGGTTCCCTCCCGGTATTTGCGGTACTGATCGCCGAACCTGGCTTCGAGCACGCGGGCTTCCTGGCGGGCGCGGACAATCTGGATAGGGATCAGCACCAGCAGCAGGAGCAGCGCGTAGCGATATTGCAGAGAAATCAGGATGCCCAATACCAGCAACCCGCTGAACACGTAGATCGGGTTCCTGATTTTCGCATACAAACCGTGGGTGACAAGTTCTTTGGCCTGGGGAGTGACAGAAAACGATTGCCCCAACTGCCAGCGGGCGGTGAAGAGCAACACGGCGGCGGGAACGGCGATGCAAATTCCCGCCAGGCGAGCGCCATTCCATACCCCAGGACGAAGCAGGACAACTCCGATGACGATCAGCACCACGCAAAACTGCAGCGCGAAGAGGGGAGTGATTTTAGTGGGACTGGCGATCGAGTCCGGCATATACAGTTGTTTTACGAATCCCTGGCGGATGCTGTGAATAAAATCAGTATAGGCTGGAGTGAATCCGGCGGCGCGCACGGCCGCCGCCACCTGTGCGCGGTGATAAATGGAATGTGTGATGACGTGCGTCAGGATATCGTCCTTGCGGCTGCTCCAGGTTTCGCCGCTGCTGTTCTGATAGGTGACGGTCGTGGCCAGGTCGGCTTCGGTGCTGGCGGCCAGGTATTTGTTCCAGAGTGCGGGTAACTCTGCTGCCTGCCGTTCGCATTCTTCAGCAGTGAACTCAGGCCAGACCGGAAGAGTCTGCGGCTTCTGTTCCAGCCGCTCCATCCAGAGGCGTTCCGCGTTAAAGATGTGCGCCATCAATTTCAGGGCTTGAGGCAGGGGAGTCTTTGCGGCGCGCAAGCTGGCGAGCGCCTCCTGGTTCGCCCACCCGTCGTAGGCAAAGAGACGGCTGAAATGTTCAATCAGGTCCATAACACCATTCAAACACAGCCACCGGCCGGCGTGCATCAGACCAGGCGCAGGCGCAAAAAAGCCCCGCCGGCGGGCGGGGCTGGTGGACGGAGCGGCGATTCCGCACGAGTTTATTTCTTGTCCGGTGCGTTCTCCCTGGCTTCGTGGGCGGCAGCCTGGTGGCCGGCCATCGAGAGTGCGGACATGAATGGCGCAGCTGCAGCGGGCGCTTTCACGTCGCCGATGAGGACCTTGCGAAACCCTACATCGTGGCCATAAATGGCGGTGGTCGAATCGGAGTCCTGCTCGATCACGGCGCCTTCCAGGGTCAGCCCGGCAAATGCTCCCTTAGAGCGAGAGTACGTCAGCATCTCGGTATTCAGTTTCCAGTCAGTGCCGGCCGAGGCATGACGTCCCACTGGTCCGGCCGCAGCGGAACCCTCGCCGCTGAGCTGGAATTTGCTGGACAACAAGTGCTGCAGACCCTTGTCGTTCATCACCAGCATGACCAGGTCCACGCCTTCAGCTCCGATCTGAAGTCCCCAACTGCCTCCGCCCACGGAGATGAATGCGGGGGCGCTCCAGCCGGTGGCGGTGCGGCAACTGGCCACGCCGCGGCCGTGCTTGCCGCCGAAGATGAAACCGGCCTTGATCAGGTGCGGAACCACGACAATGCATTTCGCATCGTCCAGGACTTCTTCCGGTATGCCCTTGTCCGGCGCATCCATGATTTGTTTGAGGACGTCCCCGGCATTCTGCAGACGCTCCACAGAATCTTCCTTAGCAGTCGCGAAAGCCATGGTACCCAGCATGACCAAACTGAACATCAGTGCGATAAGAGATCGTTTCAATGGATCCTCCTTAAAATAGAATTCGATGTGCTGCCAAGGCCCGAAAAGTCTGCCCCGCGGGATTTCCGCGCGGGTCAGAGCGCTGGGCGGCGCCCCGAAAACAGCTGGATCAGCAGTACCACTACCGCCACCACCAACAGAATGTGGATGAATCCGCCCAGCGTGTAAGAGCTCACCAGTCCCAGCAACCACAGGACCAACAGAATCACGAAAATTGTCCAAAGCATGTGTCACCTCATTGGTGATTCGAATCAATCTTGGCCTAATGACTTTGCTTTTGATCCATCGTGCCAATTTGGAGTTGTCTCAGAACCACTACATGGAACACTGTAGAAGTCCGTGGACGAGAGGGCAGTCGGTTGTGGACGACGCGAACCTGGCACAAGGTCATCCTGTGCCGCATTGCTTTCCAGAGCGCGACTTTCATTCGCGAGGCCAGACAGCCCTGGAAAAGCTAACCTCCGGTGGCTGAAGCCACCACCCTCATCCATGGATTGGCATGACTGAAGTCGTGCCCTTCCGCAATCGGCTTGGCGGTTGGCCCGACTGAAGCCGATCTTTTCCCAGACAGTCGTGCTCTTCCCAGACCAAGGCTTGAATTCGGGCAGGCTGAGGGGTAGGGTGGGCTGGAGCGCCAATTCCGCCGGAGTCTTCTTCACGGAAGGGACATCGGGATCGACGTCCACCATAGTGATTGCGTTGATATCCAGACGCAAGATCGCGTCGTCTAACCTGGCAAGAGAAGACTTTCACTTCGAGGAGGCGCCATGAAACGCAGAGACTTCATCCTTGGGGCAACCGCCGGAGTGGGAGCGGCGTGGATCGGGTCGCGAGGCCTGGCCCGGGCCATGAGCGCGGTGCCGGCGCTGCCGCGCAAGTTCACGGCGGCGGATACGGTAGTGCTGGGCAAAACCGGGATCAAGACCAGCCGTCTCGCCATGGGAACCGGCACGGTCGGCAGCGGACATCACTCTCACCAGACTGCTCTGGGGGTGAAGGGCCTGTCCGATCTGCTGCTCAACGGACACGACAACGGCCTGCGCTTCTTCGACGCGGCCGACGCCTATGGCAGCCATCCCCACGTGGCCGAGGCGCTCAAGCATCTCCGCCGCGATCAGGTTACCGTGCTCACCAAGACCTGGGCGCGCGATCCCGCCGAGGCCCGCGCCGATCTCGACCGCTTTCGCAAGGAACTGGGCACCGACTACATTGATATCTGCCTGATGCACTGCCTCACAGAAGGCGATTGGACCGAGCGCTACCGCGGCGTCATGGACGTTTTCTCAGAGGCCAAGGAAAAAGGAACTATCCGGGCCCATGGATGCTCCTGCCACAGCATCGAAGCGCTGCGCGCCGCCGCCAAGTCGCCCTGGGTGGAAGTCGATCTGGTGCGCATCAACCCGATTGGTTCGCACATGGACGCGGATCCCGATACGGTTGTAGGCGTACTGCGCGAAATGAAGGCTGCCGGAAAAGGAATTGTCGGAATGAAGATTCTCGGCCAGGGTGATCTACGCAACCGGCAGGATGAAGCCTTGAAGTATGCGCTCTCGCTCGGCGTACTCGACGCCTTCACCATCGGGGCCGAGAGCAAGAGTGAGCAGGAAGACCTGATAAAAAGAATCTCCGCGGCTGCTTAGAATCCCGGCCACGGATGTGCACGGATCACACGAATAAATCGCAAGAGATCTTTTTTGAATAGTCGAATAGGTTTATCCGTGTTTATCCATGTGAATCCGTGGCCGCCTTCGACCCTCTCCTGAATTCGCCGCAATCCAGCCATCCCCGATCCTCCACATGCCATCCTAACCATGCATTCAATAGCAGGAGGTGGACCGCATCATGAAGAACTTCACGATCAAGGCACTACTCGCGCAATTTGTACTGTTGAGCAGTCTGGGATTGCTCTGGGCCCAACCGGGCGCACAAGATCAACCCGCGGACAACACCAAGGTCAATCAGCGCGACCGTAACGACAGCGAAGCAACCGCCGATAAGCAAAAGGAGAATTCCACTGACCGGCAGCTGACACAGCAAATCCGAAAGGCTTTGGTCAAGGACAAGTCGCTTTCAACGTATGCCCATAACGTCAAGGTCATCTCGCAAAACGGCATGGTGACGTTGAAGGGGCCGGTAAAGTCGGAAGAAGAAAAGCAGGCAATCGAGGCCAAAGCGGCGCAGATCGCAGGCGCAGACAAGGTCACGAACCAGCTTGAAGTCGCGCCCAAATAATATCGTAAACCATCAGAAAACCCACATCATCATAAGGAGATCATCATGGCAGGCAAAAACACAGCAGCATTTGGAATCTATCGGGACCGGGCCGGAGTTGAAGGCGCGGTGGACATGTTGCGGGAGAATGGATTCCGCAATACCGATATCTCGGTCCTGTTTCCGCACAACGATGGCACCAAGGACTTTGCCACTGAGAAAAACACCAAAGCGCCCGAAGGCACGGCAGCCGGAGCGGGAACCGGAGCGGTCGTGGGCGGCGCTCTGGGCTGGCTGGCTGGGATTGGCGCGCTGGCAATTCCGGGACTGGGACCGTTCATCGCGGCCGGACCGATTATGGCGGCATTGGCCGGCGTGGGCGTCGGCGGGGCGGTTGGCGGCCTGACCGGAGCTCTTATCGGCATGGGCATCCCGGAGTTTGAGGCCAAGCGCTACGAAGGCCGGATCAAGGAAGGCGGAATCCTGCTTTCGGTGCACTGCGATGACTCCGACTGGACCAAGAAGGCCAAGGAGATCCTGGAGAATACGGGTGCGCAGGATGTTACGTCCACCGGCGAGGCCAAGGCGGATTTTCAGAAGACCGATAAACCCATGCCTCGCGCCAGCTAGTGCAAAGTAGCGCCGACCGTCTCAGCGGCCGTAGTTGGGGCGTCTCGTCTGCATCTCCGAGGGCGAGACGCCCTCGGGACAGCCGGCGAGACGCCGGCGCTACTTTAATAACCTTGCTTTTTATCTACCACCCAATGCAGAGGCTGGCCCTGCAG
>DATGYF010000633.1:0-4020 GCA_035298145.1 Terriglobales bacterium
CTAGCTTCTGGTTCCTGGCTCCTGGCTAAAGACCAAAACCTTCAGGCTAGAAGCCAGCAGCCAGAAGCCAGCAGCCAGAAGCCAGCAGCCGCCCTTATGGATCTCGCCAACAAACGCGTGCTCGTCGTCGGGCTGGGCAGATCCGGCGTGGCCTCGGCCTTGTTTCTGCAGTCCCGGGGCGCGAAGGTCACGGTCTCCGACGCCAAGCCGCAAGAGCAACTGGGAGAAGACATCCCAGTCCTGCTCGATCACGGCATTGCGGTCGAGACCGGTGGACACGGCGAGCGCACGTTTCGAGGGCAGGACCTGATCGTGGTCAGCCCCGGCGTCCCGGCGGATTCCGCGCCCCTGGTGCAAGCCCGAGCCCTGGGCGAACCCGTGATCGGCGAAATTGAGCTGGCGTCACAATTCCTGCCCAGGAACCTTGTCGCCATCACCGGGTCAAACGGAAAGACCACGACCACCACGCTGGCAGGAGAAATTGTCGCAGCGGGTGGGTTCCCGACGGTTGTCGGCGGCAATATTGGCACCCCGGCAATCTCGCTGGTGGAGCGCGCCAAAGCCAACACCGTAGTGGTTCTGGAGGTGTCGAGCTTCCAGCTGGAGACAATCCAGACTTTTCGTCCAAAAGTTGCCGTCGTGCTCAACATTACACCTGACCACCTCGACCGCCACCGCACGTTCGAGGCCTATACGAACGCGAAGGCGCGCATTTTTGAGAATCAGCAGGCGGAAGATTTCGCCGTGCTGAATGCCGACGATCCCACCTGCGCCGGACTGGCCAGCCGAACCCGCGCGCAAGTCTTCTGGCTCAGCCGCAAGGAAGAGGTAAAGCAAGGCGCGTGCGTCCGCGATGGCCGGGTTCTGTTTCGCGATGCGAAAGGGCAGCACGAGATCATGCTGGCCTCGGAAATCCCCCTGAAGGGAGGCCATAACGTGGAGAACGTGCTGGCCGCGGTTTGCGTCGGCGCGCTGATGGGTTGCGAGCCTGCAAGCATCGGCCAGGCGGTACGAGAATTCGAAGCGGTCGAACACCGGCTGGAGTATGTCGCGACCATTCGTGGCGTTGAATATTACAACGACTCCAAGGCCACCAATGTGGACGCAACCATCAAGGCCCTGGAATCGTTCCCGGCAAATGTCCACCTGATTCTGGGTGGCAAGGACAAAGATAGCGACTACACACAGCTCAACGAACTGCTGCGCCAGCGGGTCAAACGGGTCTATACCATTGGCGCGGCGGCGGAAAAGATCGAGTCCCAGATCAAGGGCGTGGAAATCGACCACTCGGAGACGCTTGAAACCGCGCTGAGACGAGCAGCAGTGACTGCCGTGGCCGGCGACATCGTGCTGCTGGCTCCAGCCTGCGCCAGCTTCGATCAGTTCCGGAACTACGAGCACCGGGGCAGAGTATTTAAAGAAGTCGTACGCGCCCTGGCCACAGTGTAGGCGCGAGCGCCCCGCTCGTGCCTTTCCAGAATCACGTGGGGACAGCCGCCCCGGCTGTCCAGCGGAGCGAAGCTTCGCAGTCTCGAGCCTTAAAAGCTGTCGAGCTGCGCTCGACCGGACAGCCGGGGGCGGCTGTCCCCACGTGGTCTCTGGCAGCTACTGCACGAGCGGGACGCTCGCGCCCACATTCTATGTTTTCCCCGGGGAACCAAGTTGGTTACAGTCCAGCCGGAAAATTCACAGAGTTTCTGCTCCGCGGCTGCGCGTGTCCGTGGTGAAATGAATTCCCCATGGCCAAGCGCGTAAGCGTCGATAGCTGGCTGTTTACCGTCACCCTGATCCTGGTATTCGTCGGATTGGTGATGGTATTCAGCGCATCGGCCGTTATGGCGAAGGAACGCTACGGCTCGGGCTATTACTTCCTGTTGCGACAGGTGGGATGGGCCGCCGCGGGCCTTGCCGCGATGGTGGTCGCCATGAAGATTGACTACCGCCGCTACAAGCATCCCGGCGTCGTGTTTTCGATGTTGGGCATTACTACCCTGATGTTGATCTCAGTCTTCTTTCTCGACCGCGCCCACAACACGCACCGCTGGATCCACTTCAGCGGATTTTCTTTCCAGCCGTCGGAAGTCGCGAAGATCGCAATCATTCTGTTTCTGGCTTTCTTCCTGGAAAGCCGCATTAACGCCATGAACGACTGGCGAAACACGCTGCTGCCCGCGGTCCTGCCCACGCTGATGTTTCTGGGCCTGATCGTATTTCAGCCCGACCTGGGCACAGCCATCGCCTGCGCCGCGATCACCGCGTGCATCCTGTTCGTAGCCGGCCTCGACCTGCGCTGGTTGGGATACGCCGGTCTGGCGTCATTGCTTCCGCTTTATTTCCTGATTTTCCATGTGGCCTACCGCCGCGACCGCATTCTGGCGTTCCTCAATCCCTACTCGGACCCGCAGGGAAAAGGCTTCCACATTATTCAGTCACTCATTGCGGTGAGCACGGGAGGCGTTACCGGCCTGGGATTCATGGAAGGCAAGCAGAAACTTTTTTACCTGCCCGAACCGCACACCGATTTTATTTTTGCCGTAACTGCCGAAGAGTTGGGTCTGCTGGGATCGCTGGTGGTCCTGCTGCTTTTCGGGATCTTCCTGTGGCGCGGAGTTCGCACCGCGCTTCGTACCCAGGACATGTTCGGACGCTTGCTGGCGGTCGGGATCACCAGCATGGTCGTGGTGCAGGCCTTCATCAACATGAGCGTGGTGTTGGGCCTCATGCCGACGAAGGGAATTCCGCTACCATTCGTGTCTTACGGAGGATCGTCGCTGTTCGTGACCCTGGCCTGCGTCGGAGTCCTGCTCAACATCACCAAACAAACCGACTGACCTCCTTCATTTTGGAAAATGTCATCGTGAGTGGAGGGGATGCCCCGCTTTGCGAAGCAGCCACGGAGTCGAAGCACCCCTATCTGCACGAGGATGCTGGCAACCCTTGGTTTGTCCATTCGCACTTCAAGAGAGAATGCGGGACATTTTCTTCCTGAGGTAGGGGTCCTTCGACTTCATCAGCCCAGTCGCAAGCGAATGGGCTCACTTCGCTCGGGATGACAAATCGGATTTATGAAATCTTCAGTTGTTCCTGGACTGCGCGATAGGCTTGATCGATGGCGGCATCGGTATAAGCGCTGGCGCCGGCGTCGGAATTGGCGATTGAGATCCTGCCAAATTGCTTGCGGCCGATTACGCAGGGACGCTCCTCCGGCGCCCACTGCGGGTCCGAGAAGGAATCGTATTCATACGCATAACCATGTCCCCAGCGGTTTACGGTGATGGCGGCAATGTCGCGCGAAGCATTGAATCCCCCGGGCGACAGCATGCGTTGCAACTGGTCCCGGATGTTGCGTTCAAAGGTAGAGAAGGGTGTGTTGATCAGTTCGAATCTTCCCATGCGGTACTGGTCGCGGCGCGGCAGGCCGGGCTTGCAGGGCGTGCGCAGCATGAACAGCACCATCGGTTCCCGCGGATTGGCGGGGAACTTGTACTCGCCCAGGCTGACGGGAAAATCCACCATGGTAAAGCAGTGATAACCGCCGGGCGAAATGATCTGCCGGATGCCCAGCTTGTGAAACGCCGTCCAGTTGCGAATCGCAACGTGGGTGTAGATGAAGGGCTCCTTCACGCCGTAATGCAGCGCCTCTTTCTGTGATTCCGGCAAGTCCGTGCAGAGATACGGAACCATCCCGTTGTAGCAGGCCAGCACGCAGGCCTTGGCCTTCGCGCTCTGCAACTTTCCCTCCCGCACGAAAGCGACTTCAACTTCTCTGGCCGCATCGGGCGGACCAAGATGACGCACTCGTGCGGCCGTAGCGTTCAAACGAATACGAATTGGAGACGGGGGCTGATCCAGCTTGCGGTAGTCGGCCCGGGCGGTGACAATGTCTTCCATCGTGTGTCCCGGGATGCAGTCCGGAACCAGTGACCGCACCAGCAGGCGCGCCACCGAGGCGTTGCCATCGGGGAAATGAAAAATGTAAGGCTCGCCTTCGTCTTCCGCGCTCTCGCCCAGGTCCAAGCC
>DATGYF010000634.1:0-4575 GCA_035298145.1 Terriglobales bacterium
TCCTGGCTCATACGCTGGCGTTCATGGCGTTCATGCTGGAAGCGCCGCGCGTTGTGCACCGCGACGGCAACGTGATCGCACAAACTCTGTAACCAGCGCAGATGCTCGCGGGTGAAGGCGTCCAGGTCATGATGCGACGCCGTGAACACTCCCACCAGTTGTCCATCCACGAGCAGAGGAATCGCCACTTCAGAGAGCGTGGATTCTTCGCACCCGATGTAGTACGGGTCCTGGCGAACGTCCGGCGCATAACGCATCTGTCCGGTGGCGGCTACGTAACCCACCATGCCTTCGGTACCCACTTTCAGTCTTGAACCCTTGCCATGAACGGTACAGCCGTGGACGCCGGCCATCTCCAACTCGCCCCGCTCCTGGTCGTGCAAATAAATGTTAGTTTCCACGCAGCAGAAGGCGGCGGCCACATCGTCCACAATCCTGTTTATCAGCTCATCCAGGTCGAGAATGGATGTAATCTTCTGCGCCCATTTCTGTAATTTGACCAGATGCTCAACCTGGTCAAGCTGTACGGGCCGTGCGGCGACCGGGTCCGGAACGATAGGTCTCGGGCTTGTGGCCATGGGATCCAGCCTCCTTTAGAAGAAGTACAGAAAGGGAAAGAGCTTACACCGGATCAGATGCGCCGGTCTAGGCGCCGGATTCTGTTTTCGGGGGACTGGAAATGTCGCGGGCGGCGGCCTTCCCGGAGCGCCGCCGCTTGATCTCTTCCAGCCGCTCCCCGATACGCTTTTCCAGCCCTTCGCTGGTTGGCTGGTAGTAAACGCGGCCGGCCAGGTTGTCAGGGAGACACTGCATGTCAGCCACTTTGTCTTCCAGATCATGGGCGTACTGGTAACCCTGGCCATAGCCCAGACCCTTCATCAGTCCTGTAGGCGCGTTGCGCAAGTGCAACGGGACCGGTTCGGCAGCGGTGCGTTCCACGTCGCCCAGAATGGCGCCATAGGCGGTGTACAACGCATTGGATTTGGGCGCCACCGACAGATACACCACGGCTTGCGCCAGCGCCAGGTTCCCTTCCGGCATCCCGAGAAAATCCACGGCGTCGCGGGCGGCCATGCACTGTGAAAGCGCGTTAGGATCGGCCAGGCCGATGTCTTCCACCGCCATGCGTACCACCCGGCGCGCGATGTACAGCGGATCTTCGCCAGCTTCCAGCATGCGGCCGAGCCAGTACAGGGCCGCGTCGGGATCGCTGTTGCGCACCGATTTGTGCAGCGCGGAGATGAGGTTATAGTGCTCTTCGCCGGCTTTGTCATAGCGCAAGACTCGCTTCTGCAGGGCGTCCTGAACCAGGTCGTCGGAAATTTCCGCCCCCGTCTCTTTGTGGTCGTGCCCGCGAGCCAGCGAGGCGGCTACTTCCAGCACGTTGTAGGCACTGCGGGCGTCGCCGCTGGAGTAGGCTGCGATTTTTTTCAGGACATCATCGGATGCCTGCAACTTCATCGCGCCCAGCCCGCGTTCTTCGTCGCTCAAGGCACGCTTCAGCAGTTCGACAATCTGGTCTTCGGTGAGCGGCTTGAGCACGTACACCCGGCTGCGGGAGAGCAGTGCGGAGATGATTTCGAACGAGGGATTTTCCGTAGTGGCGCCGATCAGCCGGATGTTGCCCTTCTCCACGTGGGGCAGGAAAGCATCCTGCTGGGCCTTGTTGAAGCGATGGATCTCGTCGATGAAGACGATCGTGCGCGTGCCGTACTGCCTGGCGCGCTCGGCGTCGGCCATGACCTGCTTGATTTCCTTGATGCCGGTGAGCACGGCGGAGAATTCGACAAACTCAGCCTTGGTAAGGCGCGCGATGATTTGCGCCAGCGTGGTTTTGCCGGTGCCGGGCGGCCCCCAGAAGATGAGGGAGCCAATATCGTCGCGCTCAATCTGCGTGCGCAACGGCTTGCCGGGGCCGACAAGATGCTCCTGCCCGACGAATTCATCGAGCGTGCGCGGACGCATGCGGTCAGCCAGCGGGCGGGTGCGATCGCTGGGGTTCTCGCCGCTCGGGATGGTTGGGAACAGACTCATACAAAATCACTAAACCACAATTCTGGAGTTCATTCCGTCTTCGATTTCTCTGTGTCTCTGTGCCTCGGTGGTGATAAGCCTCACTGCTTTTGCCTCATTACTTCATACAACACGATACTCGCGGCCACCCCCACGTTAAGCGACTCCACCTCCGGCACCTGCGGGATGGCTACCACATCATTCATTTCTTTGATGAGGTCCCGCGGCAATCCCGAGCCTTCGCTGCCCACAAAAATCGCCATAGGGCCCGCCATTTTGGCCTGATCGAGTGGCGTGCCCTTGTGTGACGCCGTGCCTACCAGGCGAAGGCCGTGGTCTTTCATCCAGCCCAGCGACTCGGACAATTTCGTCCGCGCCAGGGGCACCCGGAACACCGAACCCGCCGAAGCCCGCACAACTTTGGGATTGTACGGACTGACCGTGCCCTCTCCCAGCAGAACACCACCGGCGCCGAAGGCTTCCGCGGAGCGCAGGATAGTCCCCAAGTTCCCCGGATCCTGCACTCCGGCGATAACCAGAATTGGCCCCGCCGGTGACTTGGCCAGCACGTCTTCCCGCGAGAGTTCCTTCCAGCGCGCCAAGGCAGCCACGCCCTGGGGCGCGTCGCTGGGTACGGCGCTCGAAAACAGCTTGTCGGCCAGCAACAGGGTCTCCACCTGGGCGCCCAGCTGGGAGAGCAGCTTTTCAGCCCGGGGCACCGCCGATTCACTGAAGAAGACCGCGCGAAACCGCAGGCCGCTGCGAATGGCTTCTTCGAGGATGCGGAAGCCTTCAATGGCGCAATATCCGTCCGAGGTGAGTTCCGCACGGGAAAAGGACTGGCGCAGTTCCTTGACCAGAGCGTTATGGCGTCCTGCAATGCGACGCAGCCGGGCATTCCGGGTCCGGCCGCCAGTGGCTGCGGTTTCTTTCATATTCCTGCCAGTTCGCTCAGAATCATACCTGTTCCTCTCGGCTTTATGCGCTTTCCCATGTTATGTTTACCTTTCGCGATTTCGACAATTCGCATGGGAAGGGACCTGTACGTGCGCGTAGAAATTGTCAAGATTAACTGCGAGAAGCCGGAAGCCTCACTGATCCGCTATGCGGCAGACCAGATTCGCGCCGGTGAAGTACTGGGCATGCCGACCGATACGTTTTACGGTCTGGCGGCCGATCCTTTTAACCTGCGCGCCGTGGACCGGGTGTATGACATCAAGTCGCGCTCGCGCCACAAACCGCTGTCGCTGCTGATTGCCGACGTGGACCAGGCCGAACAGCTGGCGCAGGACTTGCCGGAAGAGTTTTACGCCCTGGCGCGCCGATTCTGGCCGGGACCGCTCACGATTATCGTGAAGGCCTCTTCGCGGCTTCCTCTCAAAGTGACGGCCAACACCGGCAACGTCGCCCTGCGCGTCCCCAAGGCCCCGATTCCGCTGGCGGTGGTGCAGGCAGCGCAAATTCCCATCACCGCCACCTCCGCCAACCTGAGCGGTGAATCCGAGTGCACCACTGCGCTGGCCGTCCGCGATCAACTGCAGGACCGCATTGCGATCATTGTCGATGGCGGAACGTCTCCCCGTGAAGTGGCTTCCACCATCATCGACCTCACCGACGAAGAGGCGCGCTGGCGCATCATGCGGGAGGGTGCCATTCCCGCCCAGGAGATCTCCGAGTTTTTCGCGCAAGGATGAATGTGGCAGCGCACCAGCGTCGGCGAAGCCTTTGGCCTTTGTGGGCGGTGGCGCTGACTGTTGCGGCCGTCGCGGTTTTCCTCGGAATCACCAGCATTCGGATCGTGCGTCAGGCCGGCTTGCAGGAAATTCATCCCTCCGACGCCATCGTGGTTTTCGGGGCAGCTCAATATGCCGGACACCCGTCGCCCGTTTTTCGCGCCCGGCTGGACCACGCCTACGATCTTTTCCAGCGCGGCGTTGCGGCGGTGGTCATCACCACCGGAGGCTCAGGAGATGATCCCACTTTCAGCGAAGGCGGGGTGGGGCACGATTACCTGATGCATCGCGGTATTCCCGAACCCAGGCTGATCGCCGAGACTCAGGGCTCAGACACGGCTTCCTCTGCGGAACGAGTGGCCGTGATCATGCGCACCAACCGGATGCGCAGCTGTGTGGCGGTCAGCGACGCTTACCACGTGTTCCGGATCCGCAAATTGCTGGAGCATGAAGGCGTGCGGGTTTACGTGGCACCGCGGCCGGATTCTCGTCCGCGATCGGTCTGGCAAAGAGCGTTAGCGGTACTGCGCGAAGCCGCCAGCTATACGGCATGGCGCCTGCACATTCCGGCGTAACCAAGAACCACGCAGGGGCAGGTGTCTCACCTGCCCGGCCGGGCAAAGCCCGGCAAGGTTTTCTGCTGCGTTCACCCGAAACGCAGGGCGAGGTTTCTGCTGCCGCACCCGAAACCCAAGGCGAGCTTCGCTCGCCCACCCGGACGAGGACGTCCGGACCTACGTGGGTGGCGGCAGATCATCTGTATCTATTCCTGCCAGCCGCGCCGCCATTGCGGTTATGTCGCGTGCCGCGTCGGGGTGGGCCAGCTTTC
>DATGYF010000635.1:0-1929 GCA_035298145.1 Terriglobales bacterium
GTACGCGAGCGCATCGCCTCAAAACTGTCATCAACACAACCCACGTAGCCTCACCCGCCTGGCCGGGCAGAGCCCGGTTTTTTTTGGCTGTAACCTCAGAAGCGAAAGCGAGCTTTGCTCGCCCGCCCGGACGAGGGCGTCTGGGCCTACGTGGTTTGTGCTAACGTTTTCTTCGGCACCTGATCCGGAGAACGAATGCCTTTCACCCGCTGTGCTCAGTTTTTCCTTCTGCTCCTAGCGATCCCTGCCGTCTCCTACGCGGCCGATAATTCCGCCAGAAGGGCCCTGCATCAACTGTTTGATCAGGACTGGGAATACCAGATGGCGCACGATCCCGTGGCTGCCTCTGAACTGGGCGACCGGCGCTGGAACGACCAGTGGGAAAACCTCAGCCTGGACTCGCTGCACGAACAGTTCCAGCACGCCCGCGAGATGCTCACCCGCTTGCACGCCATCGACCGCGCCCAACTTTCCCCGGAAGACCAGATCAGCTACGACGTCTTCGAGTACAACTCCAACGACTATCTCGAGGGTGAACAGTACAAGTGGTACCTGGTGCGCACCGATACGTTCGATGGAATCCAGACGGTCGAAAATGTGGTCGATTCGCTGCGCTTTGAGACAGTCAAGGACTACGATGACTGGCTCGGCCGCATGCACAACTTTCCTGCCTACATGGACCAGAACATCGGCCTGATGCGCGAAGGAATCAAGGAACATATCCTGCTGCCCAAAGTGATTGGAGAGAAAGTCCTCACTCAACTCAACGGCATGGACTGGAAGGACCCGGCCAAGCACGGCTTCTACAAGCCGTTTCTGAAAATGCCGCCGGCGTTCTCCGCAGCGGACAAGCGGCGCCTGACCACCGCTGGGCGGCAAACCATCAAGACCGACGTTCTGCCTGCCTATCAGCGCTTCCGCGATTTCATGCAGAGGGAATACGTTCCGGCATCGTTTGAGCAAGTCGGCGCCTGGCAGGTCCCCAACGGAGATGCTACTTATGCCTACCTCGCCCGCTCCCGCACCACGACCAACTTCACTCCCGAACAGATCCACGAAATCGGCTTGCAGGAAGTAAAACGCATCGGCGCAGAGATGGACAAAGTCCGCGAGCAGTCAGGATTCAAAGGGACGAACCAGGAGTTCTTTCATTTCCTGCGCACCGACCCGCGTTTCTACGCAAAGACCCCAGGGGAACTTCTGGAATATACCCGGGCCCGCGCCAAGGAAATCGACCCTCTGCTGGTGAAATTGTTTCGCACCTTTCCCCGTCTGCCCTACGGCGTGGAACCTGTGCCCACGGAGGTCGCGCCCGGAATGCCGGCTGCCTATGCAGACGGGGCCGCGCCCGACGGCTCCAGGCCGGGATATTTCTACATCAATACTTACAAACCTGAGACCCGTCCGGAATACGACATCACTTCACTGATCCTGCACGAGGCCGTCCCCGGCCATACGTTTCAGGGTGGCATCGCGATCGAACTCAAAGACCTTCCGAAATTCCGCCGCTACGGCGGATACAGCGCCTACGCGGAGGGCTGGGCGCTCTATTGCGAATCTCTGGGAAACGAACTCGGATTGTACGGCGATCCCTATGTGCACTTCGGAGGCTTGAGCAACGAGATGTGGCGGGCCGTCCGCCTGGTGATCGATACCGGGATGCACTACAAGCACTGGACGCGGCAGCAGGCCATCGATTATTTTCTCGCCCACGCCGCGACTACCGAATACAACGCCACCAGCGAGGTTGATCGCTACATCTCGTGGCCGGGACAGGCGCTCGCCTACAAGATGGGCGAGCTCAAGATCAAGGAACTGCGGCAGCGCGCCGAAAAGGAATTGGGAGCGAAGTTCGACATTCGCGCCTTCCACGATGCCCTCCTGCTGGACGGCCCGTTACCGCTGACCGTCCTGGAGAAGCAGGTGAAT
>DATGYF010000636.1:0-3133 GCA_035298145.1 Terriglobales bacterium
GCGAGTTGCTGTTCCCCCCTCCGACGCATGCGCGAAGACCTCTTGTACGGTCATGCGGTTCTCGGTTAAGGTGCCGGTCTTGTCAACGCAGATGACCGTGGCCGCACCGAGCATTTCGATCGCCGGAAAGCGCCGGGTCAGCACTTTCTTCCGAGAGATTCGCCAGGCGCCGAGCGCCATGAAGATGGTGAGAACGAGAGGAAATTCCTCTGGTACCATCGAAATGGCAAGCGCCAGCGCCGAAAGCACGCCCTTTGCCCAATCCCCGCGCAACAGTCCATAGGCGATTGTGACCAGAGCACAAACCAACAGGCTGATGAGCCCGAAGACGCGGACCAGCTTCGTGGTTTCCTTTTCCAGCTTGCTCGATTCCGTCTTGAGCCGGCCCAGGTCACGGCCAATCTTTCCGATCTCCGTCTGCGCACCCGTGGCAGTTACGAGCGCAATCCCATGTCCCCGAACGACCAGCGAGCCGGAGTAAACCCTAGAGCGGGCGGTCTCCTTTTGGGTCGAATCCAAGTCGGCCACAGCTTCCTTCTGCACCGGAACACTTTCCCCCGTGAGCAGCGATTCGTCGAGAGCAAGCAAAACGTTTTCGATGACCTTTCCGTCGGCTGGCACGCGGTCGCCTTCATTGAGCACGACAATATCGTCCGGGACCACCTCGCGGGCTGGAATGCGACGAGTGCTTTCGGCTCTGACCACAAGCGCGCGGGGACTCGTGAGGTCGCGGAGCGCTTCCAGAGTACGTTCGGTTCTTTGCTTTTGAACGACGGAGATTCCGATCACAAGGAAGATGCTGGCGAGAATGGCTATCGCCTCTCGTATATCTCCGATCAGCAGGTAAACGACCCCGGTGCTCAACAAGAGCAAGAGCATCGGTTCTTTCAGGGTAGCGAAAGCAATGGAGAACAGCGTCACCTTACGAATGGAGGGAAGAACATTGGGGCCGTATTGGCGAAGCCGTTCCTGGGCGGCGGAATCGGTCAATCCTCGCCAGCGCTGTGCGGCGGGCTCTGCTGGCAATGTTCGCGTCACGTTAAGCTCGGATGGTCAAAACCGGACACTTTGCGCCGGCAATTACTCGATGTGCAATGGCCCACGGAATGTGGGTGGTCGCCCGACCCCACTCCCCGCCGCTGCGAATCCCCATGACAATCGCGTCGGCTTTGTTGGCATTTGCGAAATTCGTAATGACCTTCACCGGATGTCCGAATTCGACTCGTATCTTCTTTATGAGCTTACGGAAGGCGGGATCGGCTGCCGCATTTATCTTCGATTCGGTCTCTGTCTGAATGTTTTTGCGTGCCGCAACAGACCGGATGTCGGGGCGAACGGCCCGGATCACTGATACGGTCGCGTCGAAGTCTCGGGCAAGCTTCGAAAGGCGAGGAAGGGCGGCAAGGGAATGGGGCTCCAGCGCAGTCGCAAAGACCAGACGCTTTAGCTGGCGCCGGCGACGAGGTTGCATCTTCGGCCCAAGCACGAGGACCAGACTGTTGGCCTTGCGAAAAATCTCTTCTGCCACCGATCCAAGCAGAAGTCGAACGGCGTGGCTGCGCGCCGATGTACCCAGCACCGTCAGGTCGATGCCACGATGGTCTATGAATTGTGCAATCGCGGGTCCGGCTTCACCCTCCACCATGCTGGTTGTGCAGCCGGAGAATTGCTGTGCCTGCAGCCATTGATCCATCGCTTCCCGCGCACGCGCCCATACTTCCTTTTTCTTGATATACCGCAAATCTTTGGGTCCAAAGCTGTACTCAAACGGATCGACGCCGTGAACAGCAATGACCTTGCTGTCGCCGGTCCTCGCAAGTGCAAGCGCATATGCCATTGCGGACGTGGAGCCAGGAGAGAAATCCGTCGGGACCGCAATTTTACGTATCGGCATTCGGTCTGTTTGTGAAGTTTTCATGGCAATCTCTTCTCGAGTGTACGCTCAACCAACCCTTGCAATGATTGGGTGCTTGCCATACCGCAAGATGTGATTCTAATCACCGAAATGGGTGAATGCTCTCACAGCCTACCCCCCCACCACTTTGGCAGATATGGATCGGGTTTCAGGAACAGCAGCCCCGCCTGCTCGATGAAACCGACTGAGCCGCGGCGAACGGTCGCACGGGCTATGCGCGACTGCCTGCCAGTTCATCCATCTGGCAGAGGTGAGGGGAATCATGCACGTTTGTGACGCGGGTCACTGCGGCTCGAAGGCCCCTGCTTCATATTGAGAATTGCCAGGGAGCCGCTATGAAAAGCGCCGCAACTGCCACAGAAATCGCACTCAACAATGTTCTCTACTTGACCGACTTTTCCGACTGTGCGGAAGCCGCTCTTCCGGTTGCGACAGCGATTGCGCGCGAGTTTGGGGCCAAAATCCATGCAATGCACGTTCTGCTACCCGATGTGTACACCTCCCTGGCGCCCGAGTTTGGCCAGGTCGTGGCCGCAGGGTTGGAGCAAGCAGCAGAGGCAAACATGCGAGAGATCGAATCCCGGCTGAGTGGCTTGCCGCACCAGACGAATGTTGAGCGAGGATCTCACGTTTGGCCGACCGTTCAGCGAGAAGTGCAGCGAAATAATATAGACCTTGTAATACTGGGGACACACGGCCGCACGGGTGTTCAAAAGTTTCTTTTCGGCTCTGTCGCAGAAGAGATTTGGAGACGTGCACAGGTGCCGGTGCTCACCATTGGTCCAGCCGTCGCTCCCCGAGCCAGCGAACGATTCAATTGCGTGCTCTTCGCCACGGATTTTACCGCGCAGTCACTGGCTGGGCTGCCCTATGCTGTCTCTATGGCGCGAGAATACCGGGCTCACCTCGTTCTCCTCCATGTTATCCGTCAATTCAAGCAGGAAGAGATATTAGGAGAAATATCTGCAGCCGATGCGATCTACCACCTGAGCCAGATAGTTCCGCGCGACGCGGGCTTGTACAGCCGTCCAGAGCTGGTGATCAAATACGGTGAACCTGCGAAAGGCATTGTGGATACGGCCAGGGCATGCGGTGCTGACTTGATCGTGCTCTCAGTTCGCGACGGCGACCGCTTTGGCGTAGCAACCCATCTCCCGGGTACCACCGCACACCAGGTGGTGGTGAATGCCTCCTGTCCGGTTCTGACCGTTCGCGGCT
>DATGYF010000637.1:0-2556 GCA_035298145.1 Terriglobales bacterium
CCATGGCGCCTGAGTCGGCTTCTACGACCATATATTTGAGTCCGCAGCGGTCGAAGATCCGGCAGTAGGCGTCATAATGCTTCTGGTAGGAAACATCCAGTCCGGCGGCGTCGATGTCGAAGGAGTACGAATCCTTCATGATGAACTGCCGCACCCGCAACAGTCCGGACTTGGGACGCGCCTCATCGCGGAATTTGCTCTGAATCTGGTACCAGATCTGGGGCAGCTGCTTGTAGCTGCGCAGCTCCTTGCGTGCGATCTCGGTCATGACCTCTTCGTGAGTCATACTCAGACAAAGATCGGCGCCCTTGCGGTCTTTCAGCCGGAACATAGTGTCGCCCATCACGGCCCAGCGCCCGCTGGCCTCCCACAGCTCGCGCGGATGAATCGCCGGCAGGTAGAACTCCTGTCCAATCTTGTCCATCTCCTGGCGAACGATCCCCATGATCTTGTTGAAGGAGCGCTGTCCCATGAAGAGATAGGAGTAAATCCCGGCGGCCAGCTGGCGGATGTATCCGGCGCGGACCAGAAATTTGTGGCTGGCGACTTCAGCGTCCGCAGGCGCCTCGCGCAGTGTAGGAATAAAGAGTTGAGACCAGCGATGCATAGTCAGGGGTCCTGGGGAATAAGGAATTAAGTATTGTAAATGATCGAGGTCTGACCTTCGAGTGAGACGGTGCACGCGTGGGGACAGCTGCCCGCGGGTGTGGCCCGGTCGCAGAGGCAAGCCGATGGTCGCATTTTCAAGCCATCTTTGACTCGTCTTTGCTGCCAAGATAAAATCCGGATAGTCCGATGGCTAAAACACGCTATCGCTACAACATCATGCTCCGGCCGGAACCCGAGGGCGGCTTCACTGCGATGGTGCCCGCCCTGCCCGGCTGCGTAACCTATGGGCGTACATTGGCCGAGGCCCGGAGGATGGCTAAGGACGCAATAGGCGGCTATATCGAAAGCCTCAAGAAGCACAAGGAACCGATTCCCACCGACGACGAAACCTTGGTAGCATCCCTGGATCTGGAATACTCCCACTAAGAAAACCGTCTCCGGAGTTTAATAGGAGTGTCACCTATGGACGAGGTTATCCGGTATGGCGAAGCTCCCTGCTGTTCGGCCACGCGAGGTCGTCAGATTTCTGGAAAATAATGGTTTTGTTCTCGATCGCTCTTCGGGAGGCCCTTTTGTCTTCTATCATCTATCATCCGGTTTCAAGGCGCCGCGCCGTTGTCCCA
Source organism: Terriglobales bacterium (assembly GCA_035298145.1). Lineage (GTDB taxonomy): Bacteria > Acidobacteriota > Terriglobia > Terriglobales > Acidobacteriaceae > JAIQFF01. The sequence continues at coordinate 1,233 of DATGYF010000637.1, forward strand.
AAGCACAATCGGGACATGCCTAAGGGAACGCTGCTTTCATTGCTGCGGGAAGCGGGATTCACCCGAGAAGAGATGATCGCATTCCTGGCGGACTAACTCACCAACTGCTTCAAAATCTCTTTCCCCAGCTTCTGCGCCTCGCCGAAAAACTTCTGATATTCGACAAACAGGCGATTCAACTCCAGCGACTTGTCCGGGCCCAGCTTCTTGCGCAAAATCATGTCGCGCACATGGACGGGGTTGGGCAGGGTCGCGTCTTCAGTCAGCTCTTCCAGCGCGGTAGTCGGATCGTAGTGATACATAGTTTCATTGTAGCGCCGGCGTCTCGCCGGCTGTCGGGTGGGCGTCCCGCCCACCCCATCGTTCCGGCGGGACGCCGGCGCTACATCATCTCCGTTCCCCACAAGTCGTGCAGGTGGACAATCCCCAAAAGAGTGTTTGCACCATCAATCACGACCAGGGACGTGATCTTTTTTTCTTCCATCAATGCCAGCGCGGTAGCCGCGAATTCACTTGCCCCGATCGTTCTCGGCTTCGCAGTCATACACTCAGCCGCGCTGAGGTCCAATACATCCTTGCCGCGCTTTTCCAGCAACCGCCGCAAATCGCCGTCGCTGATTACACCCACCAGCTTTTGGCCGTCCACCACGGCAGTCACGCCCAGCTTCTTGCGCGACATTTCATAGATCACATCCGGCATCCGGGTTTGCGGCGTGACCCGGGGCACGGCGTCGCCGGTGTGCATCAGTGACTCAACCCGCGCCAGACGCTTGCCCAGTTTCCCGCCGGGATGCAAGTTGGCGAAGTCTTCTTCCTTGAAGCCGCGTTTCTCAGCCAGCGTCATCGCCAGGGCATCGCCCAAAGCGAGCATGGCGGTGGTCGAAGCGGTAGGGGCCAAGCCGAGCCCGCAAGCTTCCTTGGCTACCGAGCAGTCAAGCGCAACATCCGCCGCCGCCGCCAACGTGGATATTTGCGTTGTGTGTGTGGTCGCGGGCGACCCGCCCGCGGCTTTTTCGAACACCGCATCCCCAGTCAAGCTGATCAGGGGCACCTGCAACCGCTTGAGGGTCGCCAGCAGCCGCAGAATCTCTTCCGTTTCTCCGCTGGCCGATAGAGCCATCACCACATCGCCGCGCACCACCATCCCGAGGTCTCCATGCACCGCATCCACGGGATGCATGAACAGCGACGGAGTTCCGGTAGAACTGAGCGTGGCCGCGATCTTGCGTGCAATGATTCCGCTCTTGCCCATGCCCGTGACCACTACCCGGCCGCTGCAGGCGTAGATCAATTCGACCGCCTTGACGAATGCCTCCGCCATGGG
>DATGYF010000638.1:0-5828 GCA_035298145.1 Terriglobales bacterium
ATGAGTTCCCAACGCCTGGCGGGTATTCGACGGGCGGAGCAGGAAACATCCGAGGGACTCCTGGGCACACCCAAGGAAAACATCATGTGGATGGGGTACGACGACGGCATGCTGGAGTATGCTGCGCAACCCAAGCTCACAGAGGAGGCGACCGCCATCATTCGACGAGTGCGACCCGACGTCTTGCTCAGCGTCGATCCCGGCGAGTGGTACGAGCGCTGGCACAAGACCGATCATCGGATGGCCGCCTTTAACACAATTGACGCGGTTCGCGCCGCGGAATTCTGGTTGTACTTTCCCAATCAGCGATTGCAGCAAGGATTGCAGCCGTACAAAGTTCCGGAAATGTACTTCTTCTATCCCTCGCCGCAGGAAGCGAACTATTTCGTAAATATTGAGGGCGTCGCCGAGCTCAAGTTCGAGTCGGCAACCAAACAGGTAAGCCAGTTCGAACCTGCGGTGAACAAGTACCGCCCGGATTGGACAGCGGAAGACTTGAAAAAAGCAAAAGACGAAATGCGCAAGGAACAACCCAAGAAAGATGGGCACTACGTCGAAGCTTTTCGCCGTGCCACCGAATTTAACCAGTACTGAACCTAAATCACTCTGATCAGGGGCTCTCGAGGAGATGGAACATGTCGCAACTGGCGCTGCTCGGCGGTAAGAAATCCAAAAGCAAGCCTTTTCCTTTGTGGCCGCAATTCGACGACACTGAGCGCAGGGGATTGAACGACGTTCTGGAAAGCCGGGTCTGGTGGCGTACGCCCGGCACCAAAACTCTGGAGTTCGAGGAAGCCTTCGCGCGCTTTCACGGTGCCCGTCACGGACTCGCGGTGACAAATGGAACAGCTGCGCTCGAAGTTGCAATGGCGGCAATCGGGCTCCAACCAGGGGACGAAGTTATCGTTCCCAACTTCACATTCGTCGCTACCGCGAGCGCCGTTCTATTTGCGAATGCTCTTCCCGTGCTGGTTGATGTTCGCCCAGATACCTACTGCCTCGATCCCCAACTGGCCGAGGCGGCCGTCACCCCCCACACAAAGGCGATCATTGCGGTCCATATGGGTGGACATCCGGCCGATCTGGACGCGTTGAAAGACCTTGCTGCCGGCAAGGGAATTCTCCTGATCGAAGACTGCGCCCATGCTCACGCCAGTGAGTGGCGCGGAAAGCGTGTGGGGACCTTCGGCGTCGGCGGAACGTTCAGCTTTCAGTCGAGCAAACTGATGACTGCGGGGGAAGGCGGCATGGTCATCTCGAATGATGATGGGTTTGAACGCCAGGCTCGTTCCGTCCACGATTGTGGCCGGTTGCCCGGAGAATGGTTCTACAGCCATTTCAGCTACGGATCTAATTATCGGCTCAGCGAATGGCAGGGCACTATTCTGATGGCGCAGCTTGGACGACTGGACCAGCAAACCCAGCAGCGTCATCGGAATGCTCGCTGGCTTGATCGCGAACTCAGCCAGATACCCGGCATCACTCCACAGAAGCTTGATGAACGGTGCACTCGCAATGGTCAATACGCATACATCTTTCACGTCGACAGCAAACAGTTTGCCGGCATTTCGACCGAAAGTTTTATTGCAGCGATGAATGCAGAGGGTATTCCGAATCAGGCCAGCTATCCACCATTGCACGACTTGGATATGTTCCGTAACGAGGAATACCGCAAGCGGCTGAGCGGTGCACAGGCCACGGCCGAGCACGCCTTCCTGCGCCAGTCGTTTCCGCACACCCATCGTGCGGCCTGGGAGGCGGTTTGGATTCCGCAACCGGCACTGCTGGGAGATGAAACCGACATGCAGGAGATCGTGGCCGGCATCCGGAAAATTCAGGCAAACGCAAAAGAACTTGTCGCCCACGATACGCATGCGACGCCGGTGCCAGCCCGCGGTTGAACGCAGGCGAAAGCGTCAATGCTGGAACGGATCAGTTATCGGGGATGGGAAAACGCGTATCGGATCTCAAACGCCACGATCGAACTTGTAGTTTTGGCTGATGTGGGTCCGCGGATCGTGTCCTGTCGGCTTGTAGGCGGTGGCGAAAATATCTTCCACGAAGTTCCTGAACAAGCCGGGCTGACCGGTGGTAATGTTTTTCGGCTGTACGGCGGTCATCGCCTTTGGATATGGCCGGAAGTCGAGCGCACTTATTTCCCGGACAATTCTCGGGTGACTGTTTTCCAGAGCCACAACCAGGCGAGTTTCATGGCGCCAGTGGAGAGTGCGGCACCGGGAAGCAACTTGCAGAAGGAACTGGAAATCAGGTTGGATGCGGGTGCGCGGGTCACGGTTACGCACCGCGTCATCAATCGGGATAGCCGTTCGACAGAGCTGGCGCTCTGGGCTCCGACCATGATGAAGGCCGGCGGGCGGGCGATACTGCCTTTGCCTCCACGGGCGGCGATGGACAAAGATCACTTTCAGTCTGTGGGACCCTTGACGCTGTGGTCATTCACGGACTTCGCGGATTCGCGATGGGTTCTCGGGACGGAATATGTGCAGTTGCAACAGCAAACGAATCCCACGGGTCGGTTTCCGGAGCAGATGACCGGCGTCTACAACCCGGCAGGCTGGGGCGCATATTTTCTGAATGGAACTCTATTCCTCAAGGGAGCTCCGGTGGCCCACGGCGCCGTATATCCCGATTTCGGGTGCAATTTTGAGGTATTTACAAATCCCGATTTTCTCGAACTTGAGAGTCTTGGCCCGATGGTTGGTTTGGGTCCGGGAGAAAGCATGAGTCACACGGAAAGGTGGGCACTATTTGGAAACGTCCCTGGTGGGGACGACGACTCCTGGATTCGTAGCGCAATATTGCCGCTTGCTTCTAACTTCTGAGATTGCGATGAGTCGCAGGCAACCAGACGAAATGATGTATGGTACGCGTGCACCAAGTAGACCCTTTCCTGTCGGGATGGAGGAAGAAAATGCGATCCCTGGCATTGCGAAGCCTTTGCGGGCAGTCTCTCTTTCTTATTGGTCTTTCGCTTGTCTTGCTTTCGTGCGGATTCGTTCCGCGTTGTTTCAGTCAAGAACGCCGGCACGTTCCGGACCACGTACCCCCCAAGCGCTCGTCACAGATTCAGGACGGCTTCGGCATCAACTCCGATATGCCCCGAGAGCCGTACTTACCTTGGAACCGCTGGTGGTGGACGCGAATGTTTGATGCGGGTTTCAAGTGGATACGCATCGGCCAGTACGAGAACAGTTCGGATTACACCAGTTGGGATTGGATCGAGCAAAAGCGCGGGGTCATGGCGGCCGTGCCGGAGCTGGACGACTACGTGGATTCCTTAGTGGATAACGGAATGAATATCCAGGTCCAGCTGATGTACGGCAACGTGATGTACACCTCACCATCTGGAAAGCTGCCGGATGTAGGGACACCGGAGCCGGGATCGTTTCACAACGATGATCGGAGTTTGTACTCGGTGTTCTGGGCACCCACAACTCCGGATCAAATCGCGGCCTTCAATCGCTACGTGGCGTGGACGGTCAACCGCTTTCATGACCGCATTCGTTACTGGGCCTTATGGAATGAACAAGACATCGGATATTGGAATCCCTGGGGCAATCCTGAACAATATGGGAATCTGCTGGCATCGTTCATCCCGGCTGTGCGCGGGGCTGATCCCAGCGCGAAGATAATTTACGGAGGCCAGGCAGATCCGTCGCGTGAATTTACGCAGAAGGCCCTGGATACCTGCAAGTGCGCGTCGGGAATCGACGTGTACGCGTATCACACCTATCCAGGGTACGGACAAAATGTAAATCCCGAATCGATGGACTACGGCGCCTATCTGAATGAATCACCGCGCGCATTACGTGACCTGGTCACGCACTATCCCGGAATCAAACCGGGCATTCCATTCTTCGATGACGAGTTTAATTCCATCCCTTCGTGGATCGGCTCGGATGAATCGGTGCAGGCGAAATATGTTCCGAGAGGTCTGATCTACAACCATGCTGCGGGAGTGAAAACGTTCGTTTGGCTCCTGGCGGCTGGTGCGGACGGCAATGAGTACGACGATTTCGGTATCATTCACGGGATCACGAATCACGATACCGATTTCACGCCGCGTCCGGTTTTCTTGGCGCTGCAAAATACAAACGCTCTTTTTGCCGACACCAAGTTCGATGCCTCCATTGAGATTTCAGGTGTTGATCTTCCGGCGCTTCGCCGCCAGACTGGCTTTCCTTTTATGTCGTACGGATTCCGGTCGGCCGAGGGCAAAGCCGTCGTAGCGTACTGGTTGGCGGCGCACAGTCTCCCGGGCAATGCCTTTCCGCCGCTGTTTACCACCTTGTCTTTGAAGAACACGGGCATCACTCACCCAGTAGTGATCGATGTAGTGAGCGGAGAAATCAAACCCGTCGCCTGGAAGCAAGGCACGACTGACACGTTGGAGCTTCTGCCTCTAAAGGACAGCATCATGGCAATCACAGACGAGAGTTATTTCGACTGGCCTGTGCTTCCCGAAGCTCCCAGTTCGCTCAACGCCAGCGTTGCCCACGGCGCTGTGAAACTGACCTGGCAAGTTCACGGAGGCAATCCGCCTGGCTCAGTTGTCGAGCAGCGTGTTGAGGATGCCAAAGACGGGCGAGGGACATGGAAGAAGATTGCTAAGCTGGCAGCCGGCACAGTCGAGTACAGCGATCCCACTGTCAGAAGTGGCCAACGAGCCTCCTATCGGGTCCGTGCGATCAATGCCGAGGGAGAATCTGCATACTCCAATATAGTAAGAATAACATTTTCAACTAAATGAAGAATCCGAGGCTGAAAGATATACGACCGGCGAAGCTGAGGAGAAGAGCACCGTTTTTGAAAGTCAAATAGGGGATTTCGGTTGAAAACTCGCCGAAGAGACTCGGAGCCAATTGTGAAAATCGCCAATGATGTAACCGAATTGATCGGAAACACACCGCTGGTTTATTTGAACCAAGTTACCGAGGGCTGTGCCGCCAGCGTGGCGGCGAAACTCGAGGGCTTTAACCCCTGCGCCAGCGTCAAAGACCGCATCGGCGTAAGCATGATCGTGGAGGCCGAGCGCACCGGCAAGATTCAGCCCGGGCGCACCGTCCTCATCGAGCCTACCAGCGGCAACACCGGCATTGGACTGGCTTTCGTTGCGGCGGTGAAGGGATACAAGCTCTTGCTCACTATGCCCGAAACCATGAGCCTTGAGCGCCGCGTCCTGCTCCGTGCCTTCGGTGCGGAACTGGTGCTCACCCCCGGCCCGATGGGAATGAAAGGCGCTATCGCCAAAGCTGAAGAAATCCTGGTCAAGACTCCGAACGGCTTCATGTTGCAGCAATTCGATAACCCGGCCAATCCTAAGATTCACCTGGAAACCACCGGTCCCGAAATCTGGAACGATACTGACGGCGCCGCCGATATCCTGGTCTGCGGCGTCGGCACCGGCGGTACCATCACCGGCGTCTGCGAGTACATCAAGCCCAAGAAGCCGTCATTTATAGCAGTGGCCGTCGAACCCGCCGATAGCCCGGTTCTTTCTGGCGGGGCGCCTTCCCCCCACAAGATCCAGGGCATCGGGGCGGGCTTTGTGCCTAGCATCCTGCGCACCGATTACATCGACGAGATCGTGACTGTGACAAACGATGATGCCATCGTGATGGCCCGACGCCTCGCCAAAGAAGAGGGTCTGCTCGTCGGCATCTCTTCGGGAGCGGCAGTGGTCGCGGCGCTGAACGTTGCCCACCGTCCGGAAAATACGGGTAAGCTGATCATCGTTGTTCTGCCGGACTTCGGCGAGCGCTACCTGACCAGCGTGTTGTTCGACGCGCTTCGCAACGAGTCGTTAC
>DATGYF010000639.1:0-3012 GCA_035298145.1 Terriglobales bacterium
GCCGCCGGGAAGGACGTGGGTCTCTCCATCCTGCAGGGTGATCGTGACTGGAGGCTTGCCCGCGACATCATTCTCCACGTGCGCGGCTCCCAGCGTCACGTAGATATAGTCGTGGCGATGGCGGTGCATGAGCGTGGCCGCGTGGGGCGCCACTTCCACCTTGAATACGCGGACGTATTTATTTTCCAGTGCGAGATGATGTCCGGGCTCGGCGGTAATCTCAACCTCCGACGGAGTTTGGGCGGTGACCGTAAAAGCAACCAGCAAGATGATGCAAAGAACGAGGCGATTGCGCATGAGGCCGGATTTTAGCATCTTGTTTCGGGACTTCTGAATTGAACCATGCCGAATTCGACCACGGAGGACACAGAGGACACGGAGAAGTCTCAACCGGTTTAGACTGGGTCTGCATGAGCGATCTGGGCAAGATGCTGGTGGTGGCCGGGGCGGTTGCCATTCTGGTGGGAGTGGGGCTCATGCTTGCGGGACGGGCCAACATCCCTCTGGGGCGGCTGCCTGGGGACATCGTTTATCGCGGGAAGAACAGCACATTTTATTTTCCGCTAGCGACCTCGCTTCTGGTGAGTGTTGTGCTTTCGGTGGTGCTTTATTTGATTGGGCGGTTCCGGCGTTAGGTAATGGAGTAAAGGTCGAAAGCGGACAAGAGTGTCCGACCCACACAGGCCGCTTATGAGTTCTACTGACCAGCTCGGATTCAGTTTCAAGCCGCCCGATCGCCGCGTTTGGACGGTGCGCGATCTGGTGGCCGCGGTGCGCACCCACGTTGAACGCGAGTACGGCGACACCTGGGTGGAAGGTGAGATCTCGAATTTCAAGGCACATGACTCTGGGCACATGTACTTCAGCTTGAAGGACCAGAACGCGCAGATTCGCGTCGTGATGTTTCGCTCGCAGGCGCGGTTGCTGCGCTTTCGTCCGGAAAACGGCATGCAGGTGGTGCTGCGCGGGCGGGTCACCATCTACGAAGACCGCGGCGAGCTGCAGATTTCCGCCGAATACCTCGAACCCAAGGGCGCGGGCGCGCTGCTGGTCGCGTTCGAGCAACTGAAGGCAAAGCTCGAAGCCGAGGGGCTGTTCGACGCCGTTCGCAAGAAGGCGATCCCGACATTGCCGCGGCGCATCGGGATTGTGACTTCGCCGCAGGCCGCCGCGCTGCGCGACATTCTTAACATTCTGCTGCGGCGTCACCATACGGCCGGCATTCTGATTTTTCCGGCGCTGGTGCAGGGCGACACGGCGAGCGTCGAAGTCAGCGCTGGAATCCGTTACTTCAACAAAATGCGCAGCGTGGACGTCATTATCGTGGCCCGTGGCGGCGGTTCGGCCGAAGATCTGGCTGCGTTCAATAACGAGGCGCTGGCGCGCGTGGTGGCCGCGTCCCAGATTCCCGTGATTTCCGCGGTGGGCCATGAGACCGACTTCACGATTATCGATTTCGTGGCAGACCTGCGGGCCCCCACTCCTTCCGCCGCTGCCGAACTGGTCATTCGTTCCCGGCAGGAAGTGGAGGACCAGGCTGAGGGGCTGCGGCAGCGACTGGTCCGGGCTGCACGCTACCGGTTGCTGATGGGGAGGCAGGCACTAACCGAACTGGCGCAGCACGGCGCGTTTGGGCGCATGGTGGATCTCATCAACCGGCGCCAGCAAAAGCTTGACGACTTGAAGAACCGGCTGGACCGGGCTGAGCACCAGATTCTGGAGCAGCGCCGGCGTCGCCTTGAAACCGCGGCGGCGGCCGTAAGGCATTACGATGTCCGCCGCATCCTGGCCGGCATTCACCAGCAACTCGATTCGGGCGTCGCGGCACTGGCCGCAGCCGTGCGCACGTCGCTGCTCCGGCACCGCGGCAGACTCAATCAACTTGCGGGACAACTGGAGGCGCTTTCTCCGCTGGCCATCCTCGATCGCGGGTATGCTCTGGTGTTCGATCCCTCCGGAGCGCTGCTGAAAGATGCCGGCGCAGTAAAGCCTGGGGATGAAATCTCTGCCCGGCTAGCCAAAGGATCGCTGAGTGCGACGGTAAAGCGGCCAAGGTAGCTGTGGGTCACATCTTTACAAAGCCTTTATTTCGATCAACATAGACCCCGGCCTGAATTACAATTACTTTGTTCCCGCTCCCGTCAGGCACGATTTCTGGAAAGGGGCTTGCAGGTGAAGTTCTTCGCAGCGCCGTGGCCGCACCTGTCGCCGATTTCGGCGGTGGACATCCTGCTGGTCGCCATCATCATTTACGAACTGCTGGCGCTTATCAAGGGCACGCGCGCCGCCTACATGCTGGTGGGCGTGGCGGCGCTGGCCCTGGCGTTTTATTTTTCCCGGGTCGGGGAACTGACCACTCTGAACTGGCTGCTCAGCACACTGTTGCCGTATGCGGTGTTCGCGCTGATCGTTATTTTTGCGGCTGAGATTCGACAGGCATTGGCGCGGCTGGGGCGACGGCTTCTGCTCAGCCGGACGGCGTCGTCAGAGGCGGACGCGTACGACGACATCGTACTGGCCGCCAACCTGTTTTCCCAGAACCAGACCGGCGCGCTGATTGTGATCGAGCGGGAAATCGGGTTGCGCACCTACATTGAGAGCGGCGTTCCCCTGGACGCGCATCTTTCCTACGACCTGCTGGCCACGATTTTCCGTCCCAGCGCGCCTCTGCACGACGGCGCCGTGATCGTGCAGAAAGACCGGATCGCCGCTGCGGCCTGTTTCCTGCCACTCTCCATGAATCCGGTGCTCTCGACCCAACTCGGCACGCGGCATCGCGCCGGTATCGGCGTGACCGAAGAAACCGATGCCATTGCGGTTATTGTTTCCGAGGAAACCGGCGCCATCAGCCTGGCGGTGAGCGGCAAGATCGAGCGCGACCTGACCGTGGAACAATTACGCGAGCGCATTGGAGAACTGCTGCGCCGTTATGTGCCGCCCTCCACCTTGCCTACGCCCATCTCCAACGGCAGCGAAGAAACTTCGGGCGCCGAGGACGACAGCCAGAGGATA
>DATGYF010000640.1:0-12032 GCA_035298145.1 Terriglobales bacterium
GTCATTTTTTTCGTTGCCATACTTAGCCCTTAAGAGATCCTTTCGCTTAGACCTGCCGCCTGGGAGCGAACTTCACGCAATAGATCAAGCCGATGATCAGAAGCACGGCGCCCCACCACACATTGGCGTGCAAATTGAATAACACCACACCCGGATCCGCGGGAGGATTTACCACCTGGTAAATTCCTGCGGCCATGATCAAAGCGCCATTTACGGCCAGCGAGACACCGATAAAGAACCAGATGGAAATCATGCTTCGCACCTCTGCTTTTAAGCACCTGTCGCTTTACCGTAGCGCCGGCATCCTGTCGGCTGTCTCGAGGGCGTCTCGCCCTCGACTCGGCGGGCGAGACGCCCGCCGGACAGCCGCCGGGACGGCGGCGCTACCCAAATCCCATCCTCACTTACCAGAAAATAATATTCAGCACAAAGAACACGACCACCACCACGCCAGCCCAGAAAAGTGGCTTCTGGTACAGGGGCACATCCCCGATTGACGGAATTTCTGTCTGTCCGTACACCAGACCGGTCAATTGGCTGTCAGGCACAGGTTTCGTTACCAGACTCACTCCCACGGTGACGACCACGCAAACCAGAAAAGACCAGAGCGCCTGATACATATCTTGCGCCAGAGCTTTGGCGTGAGGCGAAAGCGCCACGTAACGCAATGCGCTGGGATCGACCTTGACCCAGGCCCACATGCCGACCGATGAAACCGTCCCGCACAGCAATCCCCAGAAACCACCCGGGCCGGTCGCGCGTTTCCACAGCATGCCCAGTATGACCGTGCCAAATAACGGCGCAATGAAGAAGCTGAACAAGGCCTGCACGTAGTCCATGATGCTCGCGGACCGCATCACCAGGTACGCCGTGCCTACGCTGATTAACACTCCGAACACCGTTGAATAGCGTCCCATGTTCACGTAGTGATGGTCAGTCCCCTTGCTGTTGATCAGCGGACGGTAGATGTCGTAGGTCCAGACTGTGGTGAACGCGCTGACGTTGCCGGCCATGCCCGACATGAATCCCGCAATGAGCGCGGTAATCCCCAGGCCAAGCAGGCCGGGACCGCAGTAGCGGGCCAGCATGAGAGGTAGCACGTCGTTGTAGCTGTGGCCTCCGGTTACCGTGGCCACTGATTCCGGAACCAGCTTCATGGGCAGCAGACCGAGACCCAGAAGACCGGGGAGGATCACGATGATCGGAACCAGCATCTTGAATCCCGCACCGATAATGGGAGCCATTTCCGCGCTGCGAATGTCTTTCGCAGCCAGGATGCGTTGTACCACCAGGAAATCCGTAGTCCAGTAACCCATCGAAATTACGGAGCCGAGTCCGAAAACAATGCCAGTCCAGTGGATGCCCATCGGGTTGGAACTGAATGACCCCAACCCCGACCAAAGATGGACGTACTGTTCCGAAGCCCTCTGCGTGATCAGTATCTTGAGATGGCCCCAACCGCCGGCTTCATACAATCCCAGGATCGGAATGAGCAGAGCGCCCGCCCAGATGAGGAAAAATTGCAGCACCTCGTTAAAGATGGCCGAGCGCAGTCCGCCCAGCGTGACATAAATGGCAACTGTGATGGATGAAACCCAGATGCTGAAATTTATGTCCCAGCCCAGCACGATTTGCATGACCTTGGCCATGGCAAACATGTTGACGCCGCTCATCAGCACGGTCATGAAGGCGAAAGAAATGGCGGACAGGGCGCGGCTGGGCTCGCCGAAGCGCAGCTTTAAATATCCCGGCACGGAGTGGGTCTTGGAAATGTAGTAGAACGGCATCATCACCAGCGCCAGGAAAAGCATCGCCGGGATGGCGCCGATCCAGTACCAGTGAGTTGCTAGAATGCCGTACTGGTAGGCCGAACCCGCCCAGCCCATCAACTCGAGAGCACCGAGGTTAGCCGAGAGGAAGCTGAGGCCGGCCACCCATGCCGTCATCTCGCGTCCGGCCATGAAGAAGTCTTCGCCGGTATTCGCCCGCCCACGCAGGTAAAAGCCAATCGCCAGAACCAGCGCGAAGTAGAAGCCGATGATGACGAAATCCACCCCGGACAAATGCACAAGCTGCGTCTCGACCAACATCGCGAAAGCTGGCATCATTTCTTTTCCTTTGCCTGCCCGTAATACGCGCTGGACCCGTGCTTCCTCAAGTAGTGCTTGTCGTGCAAACCGCGGCCGACCGATTCGGCCTCTGAACTCAGGGTCGCAGTAAAGTATGCCATCCGCGCCACCGCTTCCAGGATCACGGCATTATGCGCCGCTGCGGCCGGGTCCGGACCCCAGGCGAAAGGGCCGTGATTGGCCACCAGCACAGCCGGCACCGAGGCATACTCCGCCTTCTCAAAGGCACGAACAATAGCATGTCCGGTGTTTTTCTCATACTCGGAGGCGATCTCGCTGTCCGACATGACCCTGGTGACCGGGACCGGGCCATGGAAGTAATCGGCATGGGTGGTGCCAAAACATGGAATCGGCCGGCGCGCCTGGGCCCACGAAGTGGCGTATTCGGAATGGGTGTGAGCCACGCCCCCAATGCCCGGGAAGGCCCGATAGAGGACAAGATGAGTGGGAAGGTCGGAGGAGGGCTTCAAATTGCCTTCCACGATCTTGCCCTCGAGATCGGTGACCACCAGGTGCTCTGGTTTCATGGCCTCGTAGGGAACGCCACTGGGTTTGATGACGACCAGTTTCTGCTCCCGGGAGATGCCGCTGGCATTGCCGAAGGTATAAAGCACTAATCCCCTTCGCACCAACTCCAGGTTTGCTTCCAGCACCTCTTCCCGCAAGCGAGGCAACAGCATATGAGCTTTTGTCCGAGGAATGCGCGATTCTGACGAGTAATCGTTTACTACGCGAAAAGTCAAAATAGTGTACGTAACCGGTTTTGTCAATCACGGAATTACTTGCCGTCCGGATTTCTTCTCGTCCTGATGGTTAGTGCTGGAATTTCAAAGCACTACCCAGTTCATGCTCGCCACCGAGGGATATTTTTGAGGTTTGCAGAAAACGTTTTCTTAATTATGCCGCCTCGCCCCAAAGAACATCCGGTTCACCATCTGATCGCTGGGAAGCTCCGCACACCCGCAGCCCATCACTCTCATCTCGGATGCAGAAAGTCAGTCTGTTTCCCTTCGTCCCCCCGCCACACATCTGTGCTGTCGCCCTTCCAACGCCATTGGGATAACGTTTGCCGTGCTAGAATTCCGCCATCGCTCCCCCTGCCGTCGTAACCTATGGACATTCGGGAAATCGCGAAGCGGGCCAAGGTGTCAACCGCCACCGTCTCTCGCACCATCAACCGCGTACCCACTGTCAGTCCCGCCCTAGCCAAGCGCGTTTGGAGCGTAATCGAAGAACTTGGATACTATCCGAATACTCAAGCGCGGGCCCTGGTTTCCGGGCGCAGCAGGATTTTTGGCCTCATCATTTCTGAAATTACCAACCCCTTCTTTCCGGAAATTGTTCAGGTTTTCGAAACCATCGCAGTCCAGCACCGCTACGAGATCCTTCTCACATCGACGGGCAATGATCCAGCCCGGATGGAAAGCGCGGTGCGCCGGATGATCGAGCGCCGGGTGGAGGGGGTGGCCATTCTGACCTTCGGTATGGAAGAGGTGCTGCTCGAAGACCTGAAGCTGCGGAAAGTGCCCCTGGTCTTTGTGGATGTCGGCCCCCCGCGTCCCCGGGTCAGCAACATACGAATCGACTATCTCAACGGGATCCGCCAGGCGGTGCAGCATCTGGCTGCACTCCGCCACGAGAAAATCGCGTTCATCACAGGCCCCTTGCGGTTGAAATCCGCGATGGCCAGAAAACAGGCATTCCTGCGCTCCATGCAGGAAATCGGTCTCGAAGCGGACCCGCGGCTGGTGGTCGAAGGCGACCATACCCTGGAGGGAGGCATGGCGGCTTTCACCCAATTGCTCGCCGGCCCCGTACGCCCCACCGCCGTCCTTTGTTCGAATGACATGACCGCGATCGGCGTGATGCGCGAGAGCCATGACGCCGGTATCTCCATTCCCCGCGACCTCTCGGTCATCGGGTTTGACGACATCCGCCTGGCCCAGTTCGTGATTCCTCCACTCACCTCGGTGCAAATGTCCCAGCCTGAACTGGCGCGGCTGGCTTTCAATGCGCTCCTGGCTGAAGTCGAGCGCGATGTGCCGGCACCCAACGGCACCGAATACGTGCTCAAGACAAATCTCGTGCTGCGCGAGTCCACCGGGCTGCTTGCGGGTGCGTCGAAGCCTGCGGAGAAGCAGCAGTAAGAAGAAGTGTGGGTCGGACACTCGTGCCCGACGCCGTTGACCTTGATCCTTGATCTTTGTCTTTGAAGTTCTCTGAAAAGTGGCCCTGGTCAGTACTAGGGCCAGGGGAGCCTTTCTTAATTAGTTCAAAATCAAAGTCAAGGGTGTCGGACAAGAGTGTCCGACCCACACCGGCTACTCCAGCGAAATTGTCAGCTTGGTCACGGACGCCGCTGGAAAGTTGTAACTCAGAACCGCCCCCTTAAAATCGAGCGCCTTGGTCTGCGGACTGATTGCATTCCGTTCCGCGAAAGTGTTGTGGGCGTGAATATCTGAACTTGTCAGGGTCGTGGCTGTACCCGATTTCAAACTCGCGCCCCGAATCCCAATCCTGGTTTCGCGGGTGGCGCTCACATGCGGATTCACCACCGTAAGCACCAGCTCCTTGTCATGAAGAGAAGCCGAACCTTGTAAGCCCCAGAATGATGCAGGCTTCCCATCGCGGTCATAGTTCACCGATGGCGCGGAGAACATGGTCCGCAGAGCTTGCCCGCCCTGGTGCGCGGCATACATTCCAAAAACGTGGCCCACCGGAGTGACACAAAATTTGTCTTCATGCGCCAGGTACAGACTGTTCAGGCAATTGATCAGCTGGGCGCAATTGGCCATGGCCACTTTTTCCGGATGACGATTGAAAGTATCGAGCGTTAGGCCGCTGAACACCGCGTCGCGCAGGGTCGGCGTTTGTTCGAGGATGTCGTCCGGAGTGGCCTCGCTGCCTGGGCGGTACCAGGGTCCCCATTCATCGACCACGAGTTTGATGGCATGTTCGCGGTCGAATTCTCCCATCACCAGCCAGTGCCCGTTGATCAGAGACTCCATGACGTCGCCCTGGCGCAGCAGTTCGTACCAGTCCACTGTGTCGACTTTGAGGGCGTCGCCTTTGCCCTCCACCCAATTGCTGGTGCGGCCCCGGCTCAGGTTCCAGGCATAGTAGTGAAGCGCCAGACCAAAGATGGAACGGATGTCCCCCGGAGAATGGCGCACAATCTCTTCCAGAAACCCGCGCGTCCAATCCCATTTGTCGTCACTGGGCCCGGAAGCGACGAATGACAACTTCTGTCCATACTCCGGCACCCATGCCGTATATCGGCGAAATTCCACGGCATATTCCTGCGCCGTAAAATTTCCGCCGCACCCCCACGACTCGTTTCCTACGCCCCAATAGCGCACGCCGAAGGGCTCGGCGTAACCGGCCGCGGCGCGCATGTCGGCGAGTGTGGTGCTGCCCGCGGGCGAATTGCAGTACTCCACCCAGCGGTAAAATTCAGCGGCCGGAAGGCTGCGCACGTTGGCTGCGAGATAAGGCTGACTTCCAATCAGTTTGCAGAACTGCATGAACTCGTTGGTCCCGAACTGGTTGGGATCGTACTTATGGCTGGCGGGTCCGGTTGCGCTCTCCACCTGCTGCCAGAAGTTAGTGCGTCGCGGGCGCTTGTCAGCGGGGCCGACGCCATCGCGCCAGTCATAGCTGTCAGCAAAGCATCCGCCGGGATAACGCACCACCGGGGCCTTGATCTTCCGCATTTCCTCGACCAGTTCTTTGCGGATGCCATTCAGGTTTGCAACCTTTGACTTCTCGCCCACCCAGACGCCGTCGTAGATCACTCCTCCAAGATTTTCCGCGAAGTGACCGTAGATGTTGGGTGAGATCGTTCCCAGAGGCTCGCCCAGGAGGACCTCGATCTGCGAGTCATCGCCGCTGCCGGTGGCGGCGAACGGCGACACCCGGTTAAGCCACAAGTAGCCGGCACCGGCCACAGAGTTGCGGATAAATTCTCTGCGTCCAATCACGTTACGCTCCCCACTGAATGACCGCGTAGGAGCGGGCGGGCACCTCAAACTTCGCACGCCCTCCCGCGATCGAGGGTTTGTCCAGAGTTCGCGGCGACACTTTTTGCGGCGCCTCGAAACTGTTGAAGGCCTTCAGGTCGTCACCGGTCAGCAGCACCGATGACAGGGTCCGCGCGGGCGCCTTGTCCTGCCAATTCACTTCGACGGCGTGTGCCTTCGCCAGGTCTCGGTTGAGAACGAAAAGAGAAATTTTGCCGTCACCCCCGCTGACCGTTCCAGCAACATCCAGGTAAGGAACCTGGCCCATTCCTGAAACTTCATATGTGGGAGATTCCACCAGAAGGTCGAGCACCGAGCCGCGGGCAAACTGCAGCGCCCAGCTGTAGGGATAGAAAATCGTCTGCCGAAAGATGCCGTTCGGGTTGGTCATGATGGGCGCTATGACGTTGATCAACTGGGCCAGGCAGGCCAGTTTCACCCGGTCAGCATGGCGGATCAGCGAGTTGAGAATTCCGCCCACCAGCAGGGCGTCTTCCAGGTTGTAAACCTCTTCGAGAAGATGCGGCGCTTCCTGTCCGTGGCCATTCACCGCGTCCCCCGTGCGCGCGCGGTACCAGACATTCCACTCATCGAACGAGAGCCACAGTTTTTTCGGAGAGCGCTTGTGGCCCTGCACCAGATCGCAGACCGCGAGGGTTTCTGCAATCTGTTTTTCCATGCTCAGATTCATGGCCAGATATTTCGAACTGTCGCTGCCGGTTTCTGCAGGAGTGTTTCCGATGTAACGATGCAAGGAGAGCGCGTCCACGTAGTCGTAGCATTGCTCGAGAACCTCGCGGTCCCACTCCAGATAGGTTGGCATGAAAGGCCCGCTCGAGCCGCAGGCGATCAGTTGAAGGGATGGATCGACCGCGTGCATCTGCCGCGCTGCATCCTGGGCCTTCAGCCCGTATTCCGTGGCCGTCATGTGGCCGATCTGCCAGGGGCCGTCCATCTCGTTCCCCAGGCACCAGTGCTTCACTTTGTAGGGCTCGGCAAAGCCGTGCTTGCGGCGCAGCTCGCTCCACTGCGTGCCCTTCTCCACGTTGCAATATTCCACCAGCGCGGCGGCCTGCTCCGCCGTTCCAGTGCCCAGGTTCAGGCCCATCAGCGGTGCGGTGCCGACCGCCTTGCACCATGCCATAAATTCATTGGTGCCAAACTGGTTGGTGTTGATCGAATTCCACGCCTTGTCCAGCACCCTCGGACGATCCTGCTTGGGACCGACGCCGTCGAGCCAGTTGTATCCCGAGACAAAATTTCCACCGGGATAACGGATGATAGGAACTCCCAGGTGGCGCACTTCGTCCATCACATCCTTGCGGAAGCCGTTGGAGTCGGAAAGCTTCGAGCCGGGATCGTAAATCCCTTCGTAGATGGCGCGGCCGAGATGTTCCAGAAACGAGCCAAACAGATTGCGATCAAGCGGGGCCAGGGTGCGGCGGGAGTCCACGTAAATTTTAACCAGATCGCCCGCATTGGATGTAGAAGTCTGTGCCGGCAGGAAACGTCCGAAGGCAAGATTGGCGAAACAGGCGATTCCGGCGGAAGAAACCTGACGCAAGAAGCGACGTCGATTGGCGGAGAACATGCGGATTGCCTCCTGGGATGTGTGAGCGGGGGAAATGGTAAACGTTTACTCGCGTGACCGCAAACACTTTGTTCCGCCCAATCCATCGAACGCCATTCAGTTGGATGAAGCTGGCCCTGGCGCCGGCTCCACTCCCGAGGCCGGTGTGACCGTCTCGGCGGACACGCGGGCGGACTGCGGGCGGTAGCCATTGCGCGTGCGGACGCGGCAACCCTTCGCTTTTTCGCCCACTAACTTCACCGTGATTGAACGCCATCCGCGGTTCGGGTTGGCTTGCGGGTAGTAGCTCAACGAATAAAGGTGCGCCAGGTCATTGCGGATAGAGGCGAATGCCTTCTGCTGTTGTTTCCAGGTTTTGGCAAAGTACGCTTCACCGCCCGTGGCCGCGCTCATGCGCTTGAAGACCGTGCTCGAAACCGGCTCCAGCTTGGCTTCCCGCGTACTGATCATATAAATAGGGATGCCCTTCGATTGCGCCAGTTCGGCCACATCTTCCGGCGGCACCATGCTGGCGTTGTCCGGCCCGTTGGAAAACACCACGATGACTTTCCGGCCCGTGTTCTGGCCCGCGTCCCTCACCGTCATCAGCAGCGCGTTGTACAGAGCGGCATCGTCGCCGGCCACCGTAGTGCGCACTCCACGCAGCACCTGCGAGCGGTCTGCGGTCAGAGTGGCCCCGCGCGAAAGATCGCGGCTGTAGGAGTAGAACGCCACCCGGTCCGGACCGTCGAGCGAGCGCACAAATTCGGCAATCGCATCCTGGGCGAAAACAAAACCCCGGTACATGTAGTTGCTGGTGTCGAACAGGATGAAGACGTTGGCGCCCGCCATCATGGATCCGAGTTCCGATCCCAGTTCTGACGAGTTTTCTGGGTCCGCGGAACCCTGCTGCAACCGCATGCGGTCCCCCGCCTGGTTCCGGTCGGGCCCGTTAGAAGTAACTCTTCGGGTGGCTTCGTTGCCCTCGCCGAAGGTGGCGACCTTCTGCGTGATCCCATCTTCGGTCACCACAAAGTCCGAGGGGCGCAATCCGGTCACATAATTCCCCTTGCGGTCCATCACCGCCACGTTCAACTGCACCATGTCAACTTCGACGCGAATCTTGGTCTCAGCCTCGTTTTCCTGGGCTGGAGCCCGATTAATGGAGCCGAAGAGGACCACCACAACCAGCAAGAGAAAGAGAAGGAATCGTTTTGCCATAAGCCTGTTCACCTGCCCCAGCCCTTCACGCGGGACTGAGAGTCTATAAGTTTTTGTACAACCAAAAGTCGCTATTGAACGCTCGTGGTCAAGGCCACTTTCGGCAACGTGGTGATCTTGCCGCTCCGGAATTCGTCGCCGGTTTCCCGCATCGCCCGCAGCATGGCCGGCCAATCCTCGAAGTCCGTGGCAAAAATTTTCTCCACCATGCGATAAGTGAGTTCGGGGACCAGGCGGTTCATCATGGCCGGGGAATAACCCAGTTCATCCGCCAGCCGGGCCCAGTACAGATTGTTGGAATCCCATGACTCCGCCAGCAACCGGCTGGAATAGCCCATGAACGCCGGAAAGGGCTTCACCTTGAGCAACTCCAGAGAATAACTTTGCGCCAGGGCGGGATGCGGCACTCCAAAATCGTCAGACAGCCGCTTCCAGCTGACCTCCGCGGGATAGCGGGTGGAAAGTTCCTCCAGTTCCTCCCCAGCCTTGCCCCAGTGACCGCGTTGACCAGGAAACTTCTGGCGGAATTCCGCCGTCAGGTAGAAGGTTTCGCCGGGCAAAACCCGGGAAAGCGCACCTTCGACGTCGCCCGTGCTTAGCGCCTTACCGACTTGCTCGGAGCGTTGCGGTGCCATGCGCTCGGCAAGAATATCCAGGACCGTCTGGCGCAACTTTTCATCCTGCACCGCGGCGGTCAGAAGCTCCTCCCCTGTCCGCTGGTAGAGAGTGACGGCGTGCAGCTCGTTTCGGGTGACCCCCCACCAGCGCGGCAGGGTGGCGCTGCTGACCAGGCCGGGCACCAGCTCATGCCAGATCAGGGCCTGAACATTTTCTGGAACGATAAAATCCTGCTCGGCTTCTGCCAGGACAAAGGGCAAGTCCGCCAGCGAACCTGCGAGGTGAGCGCCGCCGCCCGCCGGCAGGCCGCTCCCGAATACGTGCGGCACCCGCCAGGACTGCCCGCCGCCCATCGCCATTTCCCCCGAAAAATCGTGAGAGCGCACGAAAAGAGGATTGTTGAGAAGGATCTGCGCTCCCGGCGGTTCGTAGTAGGCATAGTTCAAGCCCACCAGCGTGTCCCTAAGGAAGGGGACAACCAGTCCGCGCGCCTCGATCAGTTCCTTCTTCGATTTGCTGGACTTGATGATCCTGGCCAGGTCGGTCCGCGTCTGCAGGGAACTGTGCCGCACGTTGTAGAACCCGGCTGCCCATTCGCTGCGTTCGCCACTGGTGAACATGGGACGCGGCATCTCGAATTCCTTAAGCTGTCCGGCCAGGGGAAGCAGAGTATCGCCCACGTCCTTGCCCTGGGCCAGTTCATTCAGTCCTTCTCCCAGGCCCAGCAGGGTGTCGAGTGAAACCAGCCGCTGGCCGTCCAGCACTGAGCGAATTCTGTCGGCCAGTTCCTGCCGGACTCTTTTCCCGTCGGGACTCGACTGGCTCGGACCGGCCAGCAGGGCGACCACTTCGTCATGGGAGAGATTGGGACGGCCCGCGGCTGCCCGCCACAGTTCCCGTAACGAGGTCCGGGCGGAATCGAATAGCTGCGTCGAAGAGGGGATCCCAGCCGCGAAAGGAGAAATCACCGCCTGCCAGGACGGATTCAACTTGGCGCCGGAGACCTGACCCTGCCGCGCCAGGATTTGCCACAGACCCACGTTGGCCTGAAAGATGCCCAGCGCGTTGGCCCGCAGTGTCACATTGGAAATCCGGTCAATGACGGCCGCCACCTGCAGAAAACGGGTAATGGAATCATCGCTCAGGCCGCCGAACTCGGAAAAAGTCAGATACTGATTGCCGTACCGGGAAAAATTCTGCGCCAGCAGCAGGGCCGTCTGCGGACTTAAACGCCGCTCCGGCGGCCGGGCGCTGTCGATCGCACTAAGCATCAGATAAATTGGCAGCGGCCCGTATTCAGAAGTCTGCCTGGAGAAGGCGAACAATGCCTCGACCAGTTGATCGGGATTTTTCCAATGGCTGGCGCGCTTGGCCCACTGCCGGACTACTTTGGAATCGGTTTTCAGGTGAAGAATCTGTTCCCACACCTGCAGATTGCCGGGGACCATGGGCTGACCCGAAGCATCCAGTTCAAGGCGGGTCACCAGCAACAGCAGATCGGGATCGGGCCGGAACACGGGACGGGCCGGGCCCGCTCCGACGTCTTTTCCGCGGAGGGCTTCGTAGAATCGCGGCAAGCGATGAGCGTCGGTGAAGTAAACCTGCTGGGCCGGGGTCAGGCGCGAGAGGGTGTCGTAGTAGGCCGCCAGCCAGCCGTCATCTTTGGCCAGCAGACGGGCCACGAACTCTTTCGGCGATTCCGGGTTCGCTCCCGCCAGTTCCTTCCAGGCGGATTCTGCAGCCACTCCCCCGGGCACTATCACTCGTCCATTTCGTATCGAGATGTGGCTGCCATAAAAGTCGAGGACAGGAGCGAAAGGAAGCAGCCTGGGTATTCCTGCGAATTGCCGGAAGCTGGCGCTAGTTTCGGTGTCCATCCGCGCCATCGCCCAGTAAAGCCTGGCCAGCGCAGGGTCGTCGAGCAACGAGTCCAGCACGTCATCTTTCTTGTCTTGCGACTCCTTCGTTCCCGCATGAGTCCAATCGTCCGGCGAGAACAGCAGCGGAACCTGAGTGGGGGCGAAATGACAGGCAAAAGGCTGGCCGCCCTGCAGGGTTTGCTCGAGTTCAGCGAGCGGGAATCCGGAATCAATGGTCAGGAAGGCGCTTTCAGGATCAGCGGTCTCGAGGGCGGCATCCTTACCGCAGCCGCGCAGCCGGTATCCAAGAATATTCAGCAAGGGCCCGGCCTGTTCGCAACTGGAGACTCGAATGACCCCTTCTGGCCCCGCCAGCGTGACCAGTTCCCTGGCTTGTTCCACGTACCGTTTCAGCAGAATCAGGAATTCCGTGGGCCTGCCCGCCTTGTCCTTGCGCCCCTGATAACCTTCAATGGCGACGTTGCGCGCCAGCAGAGGCAGCACCTCTTCGATTGAGATCTTTTGACTGACGCCGGCCATGCGCAGAAATGAACGCAGCGGCCCCGGGATGACAACACTTGCGCCCGTTACCGCCGCCGGCTGCGGAACGTCAGGT
>DATGYF010000641.1:0-3792 GCA_035298145.1 Terriglobales bacterium
AGCGGCGTCGCGTCGGCGGAAGCATAAGGGTAGGGATAGTCGGTGAACCAGGGAACGAAGTTTGCGCCCTGCGAAATCTCGTGCGGGACCTTGCCGTCGGCGCGCTGATACTTGCTCAGAAACTCCAGCGCCGTGCGGGTCGTGGCAAAATCGCCCTCGGCATCGAGTGCCAGGGCGGTCCACAGTGAATCGCGGCCGAAAAACCACGCGAAGCCCGGGCGCTGGCTGCCGCCCGAGGTGCGATACCCGGCGATCAGCCCGGTGCCCAGGTTAGGATTGTTTACCAATCCCTGCAGCACGCTGACCCGGGCCCAGTCGTACGACCGCTGCAATTGATGATCGGGCAGTTCGACGCTCACAGTCTTATCAAGGTAGGCGCGGTAATAATCGGACGACTCTTTCAGCAGCGCCGCATAGTTGCTTTCGAGGCGATGGTAGGCCGCTTCCGCTTGTGCTTGCCCCTGGATTGAGCCCGCAATTACGACCACCTTGGTTTCTTTCCCCTTGCTGACAGCGCCGAGGTGAAACGAACTTTCCTTCGCGCTGGAATAGTTCGTGTCATATTCTTCGTGAATGTCGCCGGCCGTCGGAGAACCCACAAAAGCTGAGAATTTCTTCTGCTCTTCGCCGAAGTAAAACGCGTTCATCGGCGGGTCCCAGTGCCCGTAAGTTCCGCCCAACGCGGCCGGCCATTCCAGCTGGAAATCACGCTCGAACTCAACCTGCACGTCCAGGGGACTCGCGGTCTCAACCTCAATGATGATCACAGCCCCGGGTTCGCGCACCGGAACGAAAAACGTCTCACGCACCGAGAAGGTGTCCCCAGCGTAGAGAATCGTGCTGCACTCCGGCCGCACCGTAAGGGTGCGAGCCAGCGCCTCCGCTGGGACCACATGGCCATCCACCAGGAAACGCAGATGGAAATCGCGCAGAATTTTCAACGGATAAACCCAGGCCTCAAAGTTGCCCGCTTCGTTGCCCAGCAGCCCGGCGCGCTCGCCCACAGACGAGAGAAACTCCCAGGGACGAACCGGGCGCGAGAGTTCAAGGGAAGACGGCGGCTCAACCGCACTGGCTGGAAGCGCCAGACCCATCACGAAGACGGCAGCCACGATCAACCGGGAGGTGACTTCACGGGGCCAGCTGAGGGTTGCGCGTATCATATATACAAACAGACTGAGCCCACTTGCATGGAGCTCGATGCTTTGAATTTGCGTCCGTGCCTGAACTTGCAAAGTAGCAATGCACTGAATAAAGTAGGGGCGAATTCTAGCACGAGCCAACTCCGGGAAGGTACCGCCCTTTTGTCTTCTTCGCGCCGTACGTTTCTCCAGTCCCTCAGCAAGTCGGCGCTCGTGCTGTCTCTCGACAATGTTCTGGCGCTGGCCCGTCCGCTGCGGCCGCACGCACTGTTCGCCGAGGCGGAAGAACCGACAAAGCCCGCCACTGGCCTGGGATTAAGCTTTATCGACGTCGCTCGCGAGTCTGGACTCAACGCCAAAACCATCTACGGCGGCGAGCATAAGAACAAATATCTCCTTGAGACCACGGGGTGCGGCGTCGCTTTCTACGATTATGACAACGATGGCTGGCTGGATATTTTTCTGGTCAATGGCTGGCGCCTGGAGGGCTTCCCCGCCGGACAGGAACCCACTTCCCATCTGTTCAAAAACAATCGCGACGGCACTTTCACCGACGTTACCGCGAAAGCCGGCGTGGCGCACTCCGGCTGGGGACAGGGCGTCTGCATCGGCGACTATGACAACGACGGTTTCGAGGACCTCTTTGTCACCTACTTCGGCAAGAACGTCCTCTACCACAATAACGGCGATGGCACATTTTCCGACGTCAGCGAAAAGGCAGGCGTCGCGGGGAACGGGAAACGCTGGAACACCGGCTGTGCCTTTGTGGACTACGACCGCGACGGCAAACTCGATCTGTTCGTCGCCAACTACATTGACCTGGATCTGGCGACGGCCCCGGTCCCGGAGTCTGGTCCGTGTCTTTACAAGAGCGTCATGGTGGCCTGCGGGCCGCCCGGCCTCAAGGGCGGAAAAAATATTCTTTACCACAACAATGGCAACGGCACCTTCACTGACGTCTCCGAGGCCTCCGGGATTCTGCAAGCCAATGGCACCTTCGGACTGGGAGTTTTGACCGCGGATTTCGATAACGACGGCTGGCCCGACATCTACGTGGCCAACGATTCCACCGCTAGTGCTCTCTACCAGAACAAAAAGAATGGGAAATTTGTGGACATCGCCATGGAAGCTGGTTGCGCGCTCAGTCCGGACGGCAAACCGCAGGCCGGCATGGGAGTTTCGGCGGCCGATTACGACATGGACGGCAATCTGGATATCGTGAAAACAAACTTCGCCGGCGACACCCCTTCGCTCTACCACAACCTGGGCGACGGCAATTTTGAAGACGCGACTTTTGGCGCCGGCCTGGGTGCGCACACTCAGTATCTGGGGTGGGGCTGCGGATTTTTCGACATGGACAACGACGGCTGGCCCGATATTCTGATCTGCAACGGTCACGTTTATCCCGAAGTCGAGCAGCTCAAGACCGAGGCCGGCTATCCGCAACGCAAACTGCTCTATCGCAACCTGCGGAACGGCCGCTTTGAGGATGTCTCCATGCAGGCCGGGCCGGGAATCTCGGTGCCGGTGGCGTCGCGGGGATGCGCCTTCGGCGACTTCGACAACGACGGCGATCTCGATCTCGTGGTAAATACGGTGAATAACTATCCGCAACTGCTGCGTTGCGATCTCGCTCCCGGCAACAACTGGATCAAGGTGCGGACCATTGGCACCAGATCAAACCGCAGCGGCATCGGCGCCCGCTTGCGCTGCGTGACCCAGCCGCCGGGCGAAACCAAACCTCATTCTCAAATCGATGAAGTCCGCAGCGGCGGCGGCTACTTCGCGCAGAACGACTTGCGGATCCACTTTGGCCTGGGCAAGGCGGACAAAGTCCAGTTGCTAGAAATCCGCTGGCCCAGCGGACAGCTGGATGCGCTGAAAGATCTAAAACCGAATCAATTGATTTACGTGAAGGAAGGCGAAGGCATTGTGCGCACCATCCAGTTCCCTGCCCGGATGCCTGGCAAGCCCGGGAAATAATTCTCTGCACCAACCTTGCGTATTAGAACCTTGGACATTTTTGGAGTCCCGATGATTCGACAACCCGCGATCATGATGATTCCAGTTTTCCTGATGCTGTTGACTCCAATCATTGTGGCGCAGCCGATACCAGGTTCGGGGCAACCGGCGAATGCCCTGCAGGAACTCTCAGCTAACTTCTGGGAGTGGCGGGCCGCGGAGCAGCCCTTCTCGTTTGACGATATTCCCAGGCTTGATCGCCCCCGGGGGTGGGCGGCAGACTGGTCGCCCTCCACGATCGCAAAGCACCGCGATGAATTGACAGCCTTCGAAAATCGCTGGAAGGAATTGGGAATAGACGTCCGCGACCGCTCGCGCTCTGAAACCGTGGACTACCTGCTGGTCGGCTCCGCCATTGCGCGCGCCCGCTGGGAACTCGATTACGTGCGCGGGTGGCAACGCAATCCCTGGTTCTATCTGGACCAGACTCTGGCTTCGCTGTTCGTGAGCCTGACCCAGCCGCCACCGTTCGACGAGACGCGCAGTGCGGAAATTCTTGGCCGCGTACAAGCCATTCCGCGGATCCTCGCCGAAGGAGAAGCGAACCTGAAAGATCCGGCCGGCCCGTTGGCGCAGTTATCCATTCATCAGCTGCAGGACATTGGGCCTCGCCGGAAGAGATGGCGCG
>DATGYF010000642.1:0-2417 GCA_035298145.1 Terriglobales bacterium
CCTGCTTCCCGTGCGCGATCACTTTGCGCTGGAGATGGACCACATGTCCGGTTGCGTGATGGAGAACAAAGAGCCGCTTACGCCCGGGGAAGAGGGATTGCGCGACCTGACGATCATGATGGGCATCTATGAAGCGGCCAGAACCGGGAAGACGATCAGGCTGTAGCCTTGAAATGGAAGAGGCGAGGGTGCCCCATTTCTCGCCGCTTTTGCGAGAAATGGGTCTGGGCCGCGGATCGCATCCATCCTCGCCTGTGCTTACGAGTCAGTGCTGAAGTTAAAAGTCAAAGGCGTCGGACAGAGATTGCCCTGAGCGAAGTCGAAGGGAGTGTCCGGCCCACACGGACAAAAAAACGGCCTTCCGGCCTTGAGGTCAACTATGAAATTGATTCCCAGTCTCGTCTGCTCTCTTCTGGCTTTGTCACCACTGGCGTATTCCGCATCCCAGACGCAAGTGTTTCCCACAGCGGCAGGGCCGGTCAGCATTACGCCGCTGAATCATGCCAGCACGCTCATTGAGGCGGGCGGGAAGGTGATCTATCTCGATCCCGCCAAGCCTGCCAATTTCTCCGGGCGGCCAAAAGCCGACCTCATTCTGATTACCGACATTCACGGCGACCATATGGATCCTGATTCCATCAAGGACATCAGCAAGACTGGAACGGACATACTGGCGCCGTCCGCTGTGGTCCAGACAGTTTCCAGCGCCAAGCCCATCGCCAACGGAGAAAGCAAAACCTGGCAGGACTGGACGATTGAGGCCATCCCTGCGTACAACCTGAAGCGCGGCCCCGCGCCGGGAAAACTTTTCCACGACAAGGGACGCGGCAACGGTTACGTACTGACCTATGGCGGCAAGCGCTTCTATTTCTCAGGCGACACTGAAGGTGTTCCCGAGATGCGCGCGCTCAAGAACATTGACGTGGCCTTCGTGTGCATGAATCTGCCCTACACCATGCCGCCCGATGAAGCCGCCGAAGCGGTCAAAGCATTTCACCCGAAGGTTGTAATTCCATATCACTATCGCGGCTCCGATCTCGCTGTTTTTCAAAAGGGATTGGAAGGGACGGGGATAGAGGTCCGGTTGCTGGATTGGTATCCGAAGTAGGACACCCTTCGGGCCTGAGGGTCACGATAGATAGAGGGCGCAGCCCAGCGCCTTCATTCGTTCGCGGGGGTCAGCTTCACTTCGCTGATTTGGATTGTCGGCTGGGAGTTCGTGTAGTGGGGAATATCTCCGACGATAGCCGGCGCATGCGGGCCGAAGCTGGCCTGGTAGTCCTCCACCGAATCAAACATGAGATGTCCCATTGCAACATAAGCGGGGGATGAATCGGCTTGCCCGCCGGATATGCCTTGCTCAACGAACACCCCGCGCAGTGCCGCTCCCAGCAGTTTTTGCACCAGCGGAATATGGTGCGCGAGATAGTAGTCCATGTCGAACTTCGTTGTCTCAGAGTTGGGATAGAGCACGCTGACCTTCACCATGGTGCCTCCGGTTGCCGGACGAATTCTATCCCAGCCTGGTGCCCGGGAGTATCGGATCTGCCGTTCTGCCCGCTCACATGCGCAAACTACTTTGCGCTGGGCGTCGTGCTGCTGATGGTCTGAGGCCGCGCCTGCAGGGCATGCTGGATAAGCTGCTTCGCACTTTGTAGTTCTTCGCCAACCAACTCCAGCCGCGGCGGGCGCACCCGCGCGTTCCCCATGCCGGACTCAGCCTGCACCAGCTTGATCAGCTGGACGAACTTGGGGACCGTATCCAAGCGCAGCAGGGGCAGAAACCAGCGGTAGAGCTCGAAAGCTTTTTCGTGCTCGCCGTTAATAGCGTGGTTAAAAAGTTCGACTGACTCACGCGGCAAGGCGTTGGCCAGGCCCGCGATCCAACCGGTGGCCCCGACCGAGATAGCTTCCACGATCGCGTCATCCACGCCCACGAAAATCGCCAGACGATCTCCCAGCAGAGCGCGGATGGCGGCGACGCGCCTGACGTCCGTGCTGGATTCTTTGACCGCTCCCAGATTTTCGTGTTCCGCCGCCAGTTCCTGAATCTGCTCGGGAAGGTAATCGGTGCGGTAAGCCACCGGGTTGTTGTAAAGCATGCACGAAAGCGGAGTGGCCGCGAACACGGCGGACACGTGGGCTCTCATCTCCCGCCCATCGCCTTGATAAACGTAGGGCGGCAGCACCATGAGCGCGTCGCATCCAGCATCGGCCGCGGCTTTGGCCTGGGCCACGGCTTCGGCGGTGGAGAGCGCGGAAATCGAAGCAATGACCGGACCGCGGCCGTGTGCGGCTCTAACCGCTGTCCGCACGATTGCGACTCTTTCCTCGAACGAGAGAGTTGCGCCTTCTCCCAAAGAGCCCAGAACCACGACTCCGCTGCAGCCATTGTCCAACAGCCACCGGCAATGTTC
>DATGYF010000643.1:0-4620 GCA_035298145.1 Terriglobales bacterium
TGGCCCGACATCTACGTGGCTAACTATGGCAGCAACCGGCTCTATCACAACAACCACGACGGAACATTTACCGACGTCGCGGAGAAAGCCGGCGTCACGCTCGGAGGCTGGTCCACGGGCCCGACCTGGGGTGACTACGACCACGACGGGCGGCTCGATCTGTTTGTTCCGGGATACGTGAAGTTCGATGCCGATCATCCGCCGATCGCGGGACAAGGAACCATACCGGCGAATTTCTGCCAATTTCGCGGGATCAATGTGATGTGCGGGCCCCGCGGCCTGCCGGGACAGCGCGACCACCTGTTCCACAACAACGGCGATGGCACCTTTACCGACGTCAGCGTGAAGGCGGGCGTCTCTGATCCCGACGGCTACTACGGCCTGGCTGCCGCCTTCGTCGACGTGGATGACGACGGCTGGGTGGACCTGCTGGTGGCCAACGATTCCACGCCGAACTTCCTGTATCGCAACCGGCATAACGGCACGTTTGAAGATGTGAGTTATGGATCGGGATTCGCGCTCAGCGAAGATGGACGCGAGCAGGCGTCCATGGGAATCGGCATCGGAGATTACAACCGCGACGGCAAAGTCGATCTTTTCACCACAACTTTTTCCGACGATTACAAGACTCTCTATAAGAATGACGGGGGCGGAAATTTTTCCGATGTGACCTATCAGGCCGGGCTGGGCGACGCTACTGTCCCGTTTCTGGCCTGGGGAACCGGCTTCCTCGACTTCGACAACGACGGCCTGCTCGACATTTTCATCGTCAATGGACACGTCTATCCGGAGGTGGACCTGCAGGATTGGGGCACCACCTGGGCGGAGCGGCCGCAGCTTTTCCGCAATCTCAATGGCTCCAAATTCCAGGAAGTTCCACCCGCCACGGGAAGCGGTCTGGCTGACGTCATCACAGGCCGGGGTGCGGCGTTTGGCGACCTCTTCAATGATGGGCACATCGACGTGGTCATCAACAATATCGATTCCGCGCCGACACTACTCCGCAACGTGGTCAAGAACGGCAATCACTGGCTGGCCCTGAAGCTGGTTGGCGGTCCTAAGAGTCCGAGAGACGCGGTTGGGGCAAAGGTCTTTCTGACTGCGGCCGGAATCCGGCAGCGCGCCGACGTATTCAGCGGAGGAAGTTACGGCTCGAGTTCCGACCCGCGAGTCCACTTCGGACTGGGCTTGGTCGCAAAAGTGGACAAGATTGAAATCGATTGGCCCAGCGGGGTCAAACAGCAAATCGGCGCGCTAGGGGCCGATCGCATAATCACGGTAGAAGAAGGAAAGCCGGTGAGCGAGAAGTAGCGCCGGCATCCTGCCGGCTGGCTCGGGGGCATCCTGCCCCCGGGGGCGGGCAGGATGCCCGCCCGACAGCCGGCGAGACGCCGGCGCTACTATATGCCGCGGCAGGTTTGGGCAAACTGCGCGCTCGTGATGTATAAGACAAAAAACTATGAAACGCACCCACCTTTGGATTGCATTGATCGTTGTCATTGGCAGCATCGCTAGCGGCGCCCAAACCTCCACGAAGCCGCCCGACGTAGTTTCCAGCTTCGCAACGCGCACCACCGGATTGCAAAGGCACGACGGATTCTTCCCCTATTACTGGGATGAAAAAAAGGGCGACATTCTGTTTGAACTGTCGCCGTCGGCACTACAAGGGGAGTTTCTTTACTTCACCGGGCTGGGCAGCGGCATCGGATCCATCGAAACCTTCGCCGACCGGAGTTCCTTCGGGGCCGAGGCGGTGTGCCGTTTCCGAAGAGTTGGGATGCGCGTGCTGGTCATTCGGGAAAACACCAGCTTCCGCGCTGCCGATGGTGCGCCGGAATTGAAGCATTCGGTGGAATACAGCTTCCCGGCGTCCGTGCTGGCGTCGCTTCCCATTGAAGCGGAGCGCGATGGCACGGTGCTGGTGGATGCGGATGCTTTGGTGCTGCGGGACGCGTTTGATCTGCTCTCTCAATTGCGCCGTCCGACCCGCGCCGTGGGAGGAGTAATGGTGCGCCAGCAATCCTCCAAGGCAGCGGACTGGCGACTGGATAAAGACCGGAGCGTAATCGATCTCGAGCACACCGCGAGCTTTCCCCTCAATACCGAAGTGGAAGCGTTGCTGACCTTTGCCACCGATTCCGAAAGCGATTTGAACCAGCCCGATCCGCACTCGTTGAGTGTGCGCGAGCACCATTCGTTCCTGGCCCTGCCCGCTCCCGGATACGAAGCGCTGGAGCAGGACCCGCGAGTGGGATTCATCAGCGTCAGCTTCCAGGATTTTTCCCAGCCCTACGATCAACCCCTGACGCGTTACCTGGTGCAACGCTGGCGTCTGCAGAAGAAAGATCCAGGTGCCGCGCTCAGTGAACCGGTGAAGCCGATCGTGTTTTATCTCGATCGCGCTATTCCAGAGCCGGTGCGTTCCGCGGCGCGGATGGGTGCGCTGTGGTGGAACCAGGCATTTGAGCAGGCCGGATTCAGGAACGCGCTGCGCATCGAGGACCTGCCCGAGGGCGCAGACCCGATGGACATTCGCTATCCCACCATCCAGTGGACCAACCGCTCGGGCCGAGGATGGTCAGTAGGGCAGAGCCACGTCGATCCGCGCACCGGCGAAATCATTCACGCCGTGGTGCAACTCGATTCGCACCGCATGCGCACCATGAATAACTACTGGGAGGCAGTGATGCCCTCCGGCCGCGACTCGGCCGAGCCCGCTATGGACACGTTTGCCGCGCTGGACAATCTTGATCCGCGCACCGGCAAAGAACAAGTCATGCTGCAGCGCCTGGCCCTGCTCACCTGCCACGAAATGGGCCATGTGCTTGGCCTGGAACATAACTTCGTGGCCAGCACCTACGGGCGCGGCTCAGTGATGGACTATTTCGCGCCGCGACTAAAAATTCGCGCCGACGGCACCGCCGATCTTTCCGATGCTTACATGCAGGGTGTGGGCAGCTACGACCGCTTTGCCATCGAGTGGGGATACAGCCAGGGCAAACCGGGCAGCAAGGCGCCGGAGGAGCAGGCGAGGCATGATGCGATCGTAAAAGGCGCCATTGCGAAGGGCATCGTCTGGGGAAATACGGAAGACCCACGCTGGAATTCTTATGATGACGGACCCGATCCGGTAGCCTGGTTGAAGGAAGTTCTGCCCGTGCGGAATGCCTTGCTGGCGCACTACAGTCCGCGCATGCTGCGCCCCGGCGAGCCCAATTCGATGTTCACCTCGCGGCTGCCCCTGGTCTATCTGTTTCATCGTTACGCCCTGGGCGCCGCGATCAATGTGGTGGGAAGCGCAAAGGTCCCGCTCTCTCTCGCGGGCGATGGACAGCAGCCGATCAGCATCTGGCCGGCCGAGAGTCAGAAAGAGGCACTCCGACTGGTGCTGGGTGCGTTGAGTCCTTCCCAGCTGGATGTTCCGGCGGAAGTGTGGATGTCGCTGGCGCCGGCGGAGAATCGCGAGTCCGATCCCGAGCGCTTTGCGTCGTCCGCGGGATATCTTTTCAGCCCGCAGGATGGAGCCCGCGCCGTTTCTGAAATAGTCGTCGGGGGATTGCTGAACCGTCAACGCATGGAGCGGCTGGCGGTGATCTCGCGTCAGGAGGCGCAGACGCCTTCACCGGCGAGCGTGGTCACCGCCCTGGTGACGACAGCTTTTTCCGGTACTGCAAAAACGTCAGCGGAGCGGGACCTCGCCGGCGTGGTGCAAACCGAGGTTGCGGAACGCCTGATGATCTTGGCCGCCAACTCCGAAGCGACGCCCGAAGTGCGGGCCGCCGCTCTGGCCGGAGTGCGGGAAGTGCAGAGCGCGGTAAAGAAAGATGCGGCGCGAGGGCCTGTGCTGGAGCAGATCGATCACGAGATTCTGCTGTTCCTGCAGAATCCGGAGCAGAATACGCCCAAGCTGAAATCGTCGGGAGCGCCGGCGGGGCCGCCGGTTTAGCTACAAACCTGGCGGGGCTTCGCCCCGCTGCACGGGCGAGGGCGCCCGCGCCTACATGATCTTCTGTGCTGCCGGGTGGCGGGACTCGTAGGCCGTAATTTCAGGCTCGTGCTGCAGCGTGAGGCCGATATCATCGAGGCCTTCGAGCAGGCAGTGGCGGGTGAATTCGTCGATCTGGAAGCTGGCGGAGAATCCGCTGTCATCGTGGACCTTGCATTGCTCCAGGTCGAGCGTGAGCTGGTAGTTGGGTAGCTCATTGGTACGGCGGACGATTTCCTCGACTTCTTTTTCGGTCAAGACGACCGTAAGCACCCCATTTTTTACGCAGTTGTTGGCAAAGATGTCGGCAAACGACGGGGCGATGACGGCGCGGAAACCAAAATCTTCCAGGGCCCAGACCGCATGCTCGCGCGACGATCCGCAGCCGAAGTTCTTGCCCGCCACCAGGATGCTGGCTCCTTTGTAGCGCGGCTGGTTCAGGGTGAAAGAGGGGTCCTGCGCGCCATCCTTGCCGCGGCGCCAGTCATAAAGAAGGAACTCGCCGAAGCCGGTGCGCTCGATTCGCTTGAGAAATTGCTTGGGAATGATCTGGTCGGTATCGACGTTGGCGCGATCGAGCGGAACGACTTTGCCTTTGTGAGTGCGGAAGGGTTGCATTCGTTCTCCTGGCGTAA
>DATGYF010000644.1:0-3270 GCA_035298145.1 Terriglobales bacterium
GTAAGCGTTGGTCGATCCCCACTTCAACGAGGCGGCGCCGTTGCCCGTGGTTAACAGATTGTGGACGCGAACATAAGACGGCTTGGAACCGAGGGCGCCCAGCTCGCCCAGCAGCTTTCTGCCGTTCACCGCGTAGGTGTAATTGGGCTCGTCATAACCAAAATAATTCCAGATGGGAGAGAGCTCGCCCTGGGATTGATCGGCGTGAACCCGGATATTAACTTTTTTCGGAATTTGCTGCGGCCATGCGCATAGTGAGATCAGCAGCAACCAGGCAACCGGCAACAGGAAACGGGCGAACGATCTGGAGTGCCTGACATCATTGTGGTTGAATCCCATTGCACGCTCCGGATCTTGAAAAATTTTCAATTTCATTTGACCGCGGACCGTAGCGCCGCCGTCCCGGCGGCTGTCGTGGGGGCGTCCCGCCCCCACCGCGCTGCCCACAGCCGAGGGCGGGACGCCCTCGAGACAGCCGGCGAGACGCCGGCGCTACAACAACTTCTAACCGCGGCTATGATAGTTGATAGAAGAGGCCGGCAAAATTGCGCCCGCTGATCGTATAGATGCCCGCCTTACGTAGCGCCGCCGTCCCGGCGGCTGTCGTGGGGGCGTCCCGCCCCCACCGTGCTGCCCATCGGCCGAGGGCGGGACGCCCTCGGGACAGCCGGCGAGACGCCGGCGCTACAACCAGTTCGCTATGATAGTTGATCCACGCGACCGGCGGGATTTCGCCGGCGCTCGCCCTGCCGGTAAAAATTAGACTTCCACCTGCCTCTTCTGCAAGAATGTGGCGGATCATCGAGGGGGAGGCCAAATCAATGCAGATCAAAGTCAATGGCGTAGAACGATCCTACGACGGCGATCCCAACCTGCCGCTGCTGTGGTATGTGCGCGACGTGCTGGGTTTGACCGGAACCAAGTTTGGCTGCGGTATGGCCTTGTGCGGCGCCTGCACCGTTCACCAGGACGGCAAGGCAATCCGTTCCTGCGTGACCAGTGTGAGTGCGGCCGTCGGCAAAGAGATCACCACGATCGAAGCGGTTTCCAAAAACGGCCTGCACCCGGTGCAGGAAAAATGGATCGAGTTTAACGTCCCGCAATGCGGCTACTGCCAGACCGGACAGATCATGCAGGCCATTTCGCTGCTCAAGGACAAGCCTAAGCCCAGCGATGAAGACATTGACGCTGGCATGGCAGGAAACATCTGCCGCTGCGGCACTTACCAACGCATTCGGGCGGCCATCAAAGCGGCCGCGGGAGAAAACGCATGAGCGACAGCATCCTGAACGTAAGCCGGCGTGGTTTCCTGCAGGGCATCGTCTCCACCGGGGCCCTGATCTTGAGCGTGCGCATGGTTCCGGAGTTCCTGTGGGCTGCCGAAACGTCGGTCGGCACCCACGCCGACCGCGCCGCACTGCACCCCAGCCTGTTTGTGGGAATCGATACCGACGGCACCGTCTATCTGGTGGCAGCCCGCTCGGAAATGGGCACCACCAGCCGTACCTCCGTCCCCCTAATTCTGGCGGACGAACTGGACGCGGACTGGAAGCGGGTAAAACTCGAACAGGCGATCGGCGACAAGCGATACGGCGATCAGGACACCGACGGATCGCATTCCATCCGCGACGGGTTCGGGATAATGCGTGAGGCGGG
This sequence comes from Terriglobales bacterium, assembly GCA_035298145.1. Lineage (GTDB taxonomy): Bacteria > Acidobacteriota > Terriglobia > Terriglobales > Acidobacteriaceae > JAIQFF01. The sequence goes on from DATGYF010000644.1 coordinate 1,657, forward strand.
AGCGACCGCGCGCCTGATGCTGACTCAGGCGGCGGCCCAAAAATGGGGAGTGCCGGTTTCAGAATGCGAATCCGATCTTCATGTCATCGTGCATCGTCGCACCAAGCGCAAGGCGGGCTATGGAGAGCTGGCCGCGGCCGCAGCCAAACTGCCCGTGCCCAAAAAAGAAGATCTGCAGTTTAAACCCAGCAGTGCCTGGCGATATATCGGCAAGGGTGCGACCAGCTACGACTTGGCTGATATTTGCACCGGCAAGGCCGGTTTCGGCATGGACGCGCATCTCGAGGGCATGGTCTTCGCCTCGGTCGAACATCCTCCCGTGCTGGGCGGCAAGGTCAAGTCTTATGACGAGAAGGCTCCCTTGCAGGTAAAAGGAGTAAAGCAGACGATTCCGATCAAACCTTTTACTCCGCCTCATCATTTTCAACCGCTGGGCGGCGTGGCCGTCATCGCCGACAATACCTGGGCCGCATTTCAGGGACGCAAGAAACTTAATGTGTCATGGGACAACGGCGCGAACGCCAGCTACAACTCGGACGAATATAGAAAAGAACTGCAGGAGACGGCCCGCAAGCCGGGAAAGGTCGCGCGCAATATCGGCGATGTGGATGCGGTGTTTGCCAAGGGGGGGAAGACCATGGAAGCGGAGTACTACTTGCCGCACCTGGCCCATGCCACCATGGAACCACCCGTCGCCATGGCCGATTTCCGCGACGGCAAAGTGACGATCTGGGCCCCCACTCAGAGCCCGCAGGCCGTGCAAGAGACTGTCGCCCAGGAACTCGGCATCCCGCCGGAGAACGTGGTCTGCCACGTATCGTTGTTGGGCGGCGGCTTTGGACGAAAGTCGAAGCCCGACTACGCGGCCGAGGCAGCGATCCTGTCGAAAGCAGTGGGCAAACCGGTCAAGGTGGTATGGAGCCGCGAGGACGACATCAAGTTCGGCTACTATCACGCCGTGTCCGCCATGTACATGAAGGCCGCTCTGGACGAAAAGGGAATGCCCACCGCCTGGCTGCAGCGCTCCGTGTTTCCGCCTATCGGTTCTACCTTCGCCTTGAATACCACCTACGGAGACGGTGGCGATTTGGGCCAGGGGTGGATTGACTTGCCCTTCGACATTCCCAATCATCGCGCCGAAAACGGGCCGGCGGAAAACCATGTCCGCATCGGATGGCTCCGCTCGGTGGCCAATATTTATCACGCCTTCGCGGCGCAGTCGTTCGCCAACGAGCTCGCGCATGCTTCAGGACGCGACTCGGTCGAATACCTGCTGGAACTGATCGGGCCCGCGCGAATCATCGACGTGAAAGCTACCGCGCCCGACTATGACAACTACGACGGATCGCCGGCTGAATTTCCCCTGGATACCGCTCGCATGCGGCGAGTGGTTCAGCTGGCCGCGGAAAAGGCCGGTTGGGGCAAGCGCAACCTAGGCAAGGGCTCAGGCATGGGCATTGCCGTACACCGCAGCTTCCTGACCTACGTGGCCACAGTCGTCGAAGTGGAAGTGGACGATAAAGGTGAGGTAAAGATTCCGTCCGTCCACACCGCCGTGGATGCAGGCATCGTGGTGAATCCCGAAGCCACCCGGGCCCAGTTCGAAGGCGCGGC
>DATGYF010000645.1:0-3062 GCA_035298145.1 Terriglobales bacterium
TCTGATGCTGGGGATGAATCTCGATTCAGCCGACCGGGCCAAGGCGGTGGTCGGGCAACTACTCGATCGCGGCATCCTCATCAACCGTACCCAGGACACGGTGCTGCGTTTTCTGCCGCCCTACATCATTCAGAAAGCCCATGTGGACCTGGTGGTTCGCGCGCTCGACGCGGCGCTAGCCTCTACCCGGCCAAAAAAGCATTTGAGCAGTTATGCAAAGTCAAAGAGAAGGAGCCCACTACGTTGAGCAGCCAGCCATTCCAAACCACGCAGGTCGCAACTCCTCCGACAACCGCGACTTTTCCGGGGCGCGATCTTATTTCGATCCGCGATCTCAGCCCGATCGAGATTGAGACTATTTTCCATCTTGCGGGACTGCTCAAGGCGCGTCCCTCGAATTTCCGCAGCGCGCTTGCCGGCAAGCAGATGGTGATGTTTTTCGAAAAGCAGTCGTTGCGCACCCGTCTCACCTTCGAAGCGGGTATGGCCAGCATGGGCGGGAACGCCTTCTTCATGGACCAGACGGCCGGCCGGCTCGATGCCCGCGAAAAACTGAGTGACATCGCGCACAACGTGGAGCGCTGGGTGGATGCCATTGTGCTGCGCACTTACTCTCATGGCACGGTCGAGGGAATGGCGGAGCACGCCTGCATTCCCGTGATCAATGCGCTCAGCGATCTGGAGCATCCCTGCCAGGCGCTGGCCGATTACTTCACCTTGCTGGAGCGCTTCGGCGATCTGAAGAAGATCTGTCTGGCCTACGTAGGCGACGGCAACAATGTGGCGCATTCTCTCCTGCTAACCGCCGCCACTCTGGGGTCCCGCATTCGTATCGCTACCCCGACGGGCTATGGGTGCGACGCCCAAATCGTCGCCGATGCCCGCGACCTTGCGCGGCAGACCGGCGCGGTCATCGAAATCCTCAACGACCCGAACCAGGCTGTGGACGGGGCAGACGCGGTCTATACTGATGCCTGGACCAGCATGGGTCACGAGCATGAAGAGCAGGAGCGGAACCGGATTTTTCCGCCCTACCAGGTGAACGAGAAACTCGTGGCCGGCGCGGCGCCTCACGCCGTCTTCATGCACTGCTTGCCCGCGCACCGCGGGATGGAAATCACGGACGCCATTATGGATTGCGATCGCTCCGTGGTTTTCGATCAGGCCGAAAGCCGCCTGCACGTGCAGAAGGCCATCCTGTTATTACTGCTTGGCGGCAAGGTTGGCCGATCGAATTCGAGGAATTCTAATGGCTGAAAAAGTTGTGCTGGCATACTCCGGAGGCCTGGATACCTCCATCATCATTCCCTGGCTGAAGGAAAACTACGCCTACGACGTGATTGCCATGGTCGGAGACGTGGGACAGGGTGACGACATTGAAGCCGTGGTTGAGAAGGCATACAAGACCGGCGCCAGCAAGGTCGTTGTCGAGGACATGCGTGAGGAATTTCTCACCGGATACGTGTTTCCCGCATTGCGGGCAGGTGCGGTGTACGAGCACAAGTATCTGCTGGGTACTTCGCTGGCGCGTCCGGTCATTGCCAAGCACCAGGTGGAAGTGGCCCTCCGGGAGGGCGCGACTGCGGTGGCGCACGGCTGCACCGGCAAGGGCAACGATCAGGTGCGCTTCGAACTGGCCTACCAGGCGCTGGCTCCGGAACTCAAAGTGATTGCGCCCTGGCGGGAATGGACTTTGAAGTCGCGCGAGGACTGTCTCGACTATGCCGAGAAGCGGGGCATTTCCGTCACGGCCAGCCGGGAAAAGATCCACAGTCGCGATCGTAATCTCTGGCACATCAGCCACGAGGGCGGGGAACTGGAAGACGCCGGCAACGCGCCTCTTTCCAGCACCTGGCAGCTGACCCGTTCGCCGCAGGAATCTCCCGACCGCGAAGAGCAGGTGGTTATTGGTTTTGAAAAGGGAACCCCGGTTTCGGTGAACGGTATGAAGCTCGATCCGGTTTCCCTGGTCGAGTTGCTGAACGAAATCGGCGGACGGAATGCCATTGGCCGCATCGACCTGGTGGAGAACCGCTTCGTCGGCATCAAGTCACGCGGCTGTTACGAGACCCCGGGCGGGACTCTGCTGATTGCCGCCCACCGCGAACTCGAAGCCCTGTGCCTGGAGCGCGACCTGATGCACTTCAAGCAGCACATCGGGCTGAAATATGCCGAGCTTGCTTATTTCGGGCTGTGGTTTACTCCGCTGCGCGAAGCGCTGGACGCATTCGTCGATAACACCCAGCAGGAGATCACGGGCACGACCACACTTGCTCTCTACAAGGGCAATGTGTCGGTGGTCAGCCGCCAGTCGGAAAACTCGCTCTACCGCACCGACCTATCGTCTTTCACCATGGGCGACAGCTACGACCAGAAAGATGCGGAAGGATTCATTCGCATCCTGGGCTTGCCGTCGCGCTCGCGGGCCCGTCTCCGCGCCGACGCGGCGAAGCCCGAGGTGACACGATCAGGGGTGACACGATGAAGATGTGGTCGGGACGATTCCGCCAGCCGCTCGATGCCGACTTCGAGCGTTGGCAGCGGTCGTTCGACTTCGACCGGCGGCTGTTGCGGGAAGAACTGGCGGCCAGCCACGCCCACGCGGCTGCGTTGAAGAATGCCGGAGTCCTGACTTCGAGCGAGCTGATCACCATCCTTCAGGGCCTGAAGGAAATTGGCGAGAAGGCTGCAGCGTCCCCTGCGTTCCTGGACGACAGCGAAGCCGAGGATGTGCATCACTTTGTCGAAAAGCAGTTGGTGGTGCTGATCGGAGACACCGGCTACAAGCTTCATAGCGGACGCAGCCGCAATGAGCAGATCGCGACCGACCTCCGTCTTTACGTGCGGGCCGCGATTGACCAGATACGCGCCGATCTGGCGGAGTGGCTGACCGTTTCCCTCGACCGGGCTGAACAGGCTGGAAGCGCCGCCATGCCCGCCTACACTCACCTGCAACGGGCAGAACCGGTGCTGTTCACACACTGGCTGCTGGCCTACGTGGAAATGTTTCTGCGTGACGCAGATCGCCTGGCCGACTGCCGAAAGCGGCTCAATCTTTGTCC
>DATGYF010000646.1:0-4621 GCA_035298145.1 Terriglobales bacterium
GAGAATTGCGGCCCCTTTTCTCTTGATCGTCACCCCGGACGACGTGGGGACAGCCGCCCTCGGCTGTCCGGGCGAGCAAGGCTCGCCGGGGTTGTGCCCATGCCCAAGTGAGACCAGCGTCATCCTGTCCGGTGAACCGTTGCCGACCCACGCCAGATCCTTCACGGCCTGAAGGCCTTTCAGGACGACGCCACGGGGAGTAGGGGCTTTCGAAACATTCGATGCCGAGATCTGCGGAGCTGCGCTCCGCCTGGACAGCCGAGGGCGGCTGTCCCCACGTGGACTGCGCCGGAGGCTCACCACATGCGGCGGCCAATCAGGTCGCGGCCGAAGCGCCAGGCCAGTCCCGCAATACTCCGCCTGCCGATCATGATCTTGGCATTTCCGCTCATGCCTTCCCTGAGATCTCCCCGGTTCTGGAGCTCGACCTTTCCCAGATAGAACTTTGGCACTCGAATGCCTTCCAGCTGGGCCTTTTCGAATAACCCGGGTTCAATCGAGGCCGCCGCCGGAGCCAGCGAGGACAGGGTTCCCGCCCAGGACTCGAACTGGGATTCGGCATGGAGCCGCACCGGGGCACCCACCCGAACGTCTCGCATGCCAAACTCCGGAACGTAGATGCGAGCCGTCATAGTCGATAAGTCAGCCACTTCGGCAACCTCGGTTCCGGGTTTCAGGTAAGCGCCCAGGAGATTGTGCATCCGGGGAGTGGTGACAGTTCCAGAAATAGGACTGACGACCTCGAGGCGCTTCATCTCTTCCGCCAGGTTGCGATGCCGTTCCGCGAACTGCCTCCGGTCCTGCTCCGCCGGGCCAAAATTTTCATAGTTGAGGCCAGCCTGGGTGGCCCGCGCCGAAGCGTTCCGCAAGTCGGCGCCGGCCTGCGCGGAAGCGGATTCCATCTCCAGATTGCGCAGGCGCAGCAGGGGTGCGCTGGGCGCGACCGTTTGTCCCTCCTCGACCAGGACTTCCGCCACGGTTCCGGGCACCTCGGTGTGAATCAGAGTTCGGCGCACCGGCTCAAGCGCGAAACGGCCGTCCACAAACTCAGGCCAGATCGGTGCCAGCAGCAATGCCAGAAGCGCCGCTCCCACCAGCGCCGAGCGGAGCGGCGTGAACCAGGCGAACAGGCGTTCCTTCTTGTCGAGATAAACGGTTTTCATGAATCGCTCCAGCATGGTGATGCGCGATCTGAAAATGCGCAGGCCCAGAAGCAGGGCCGGCACCCACGCCCACTCCGGCGTGTACGACCTCAGGATGTGATAGACGAAAATCACAACGAAGGCCATTAACAGGTAGCTGTACACACCCGACAGCGCGGAATAGAAGATGTAAAGCACCCGCCGGTGGCGGGGAACGTACTCCACTTCCGCGGGCAGGCGGAAAATGTGCTTGCGGGTCCAGCTTGAAACGAACGCGGTCGATCGCTCTTTCAAATCGGCTTCCCCGATCAATTCGGCCAGCAGATAGTAGCCATCGAGCTTGATCAGCGGGTTGAGATTGAGCAGGGTCACGCCGATGCCGGTCACCATCATGACTTTGTAAGCCAGATCATGGATGTACATGCCGGTGGCCGTGCCCCACCAGATGAAGGTGGCGACCACGCAGATCATGAGGTCGGCCCAGATGCCGGCAATAATGGTGGAGATGCGGGCCTTCTTGTCGCCCACGATCCAGACCTGGGTGGCGTCGCACACGAAAGTCGGCGCGAAGTACATCAGCAGGAACTGCATCTTCTCTACCCGGGCGCCGAAATGTCTGCAGGTAAGGCCGTGGGCCGATTCGTGGAAAAAGGCCATGGCGCCGAACAGGAACCAGAATTCCACCAGGTCCCAGCCGGTTTTTGCGGTGAAGTTGTAAAAAGCGAAGCTGTCATTCCAGATCTGCCCTAGCTTGTCGGTCCACATCCAGACCATGACGCCGAACATGAACAGAGTCAGAAGGGTGAACCAGGTGGTGTACACAAATTCAAAATAGGGCTGGATCCTGGTCAAATAGTCGTCGGCGTTGGGCCAGGTGTGAAGGGTGATGTCGGTGACATCGGCGATGTGAAAGCGCCCGCGCTTCTGCCGCTCCGTGCCCATCTTGGCTTTTAGGGTGATGTTCTTTTCCAGCGGCGTCTTGTAAAGCAACTCACCCTGCTCTTCCAGGTAGGAGGTGAATTCCTTGACGTAATCCTCCGGGAAATCGATGTTGTACTCATGGAGAAGCAGGTCCGAAATCTGCTTGTACGATCGTTCGCCATCGAACAGCTGGGCCACTTGCCACTGCTCCGGACTGAACCGAAGGTAGATATCGGTGCCCGGCATCTTGGCCAGCACCACGCGTACACCTTGTTCGACGTGTTCCCGGGAAATGACTCGAGGATCGAGTTTGGGAAAGCGGCGCTGGGCGGCTTGCGCCGGGAGATCAGGCAGCGCTACCTCGAGGGCCTCGAGGATATTCATTTCGGGTTAGTGAGGCGGATGGTGGTGAGCATTCCCGGTCGAAGGTCCGGCGCGGGGCCTTGAAGCCGGGCCACGATCTCGATGGTTCCGCTCGAAGGATCAACCACCGGGCTGATCTGCCGGACTGCCGCCGTGTGACGGACCGCCGACGAGCCGTCGGCCAGCTCAACCGACACGGTTTGCCCATTCTTGAGCTTGCCTACGAAGCGTTCTGGAAGCGTGAACTTTACTTCGAGGGGAGCCACGGCCGTGACCCAGAACAAACGGTCGCTGATCGCAACTTTCTGTCCCACGCGGACGTAGCGGCGAGCGACGATTCCGTCGAAGGGAGCTGTGATACGGGTCTTTTCCTTTTCCAATTCAAGCGACTTCTCGGTGGACTTTGCGTTGCTCAGCAGTTCGGTCTCGCGGCTGATTTCGAACCTGTCCGCTTCCACTTTGTATTGTGCGTGCTCCAGCGTCTCCTTGGTGAAGACACCCGCTTCCCAGAGTTTTTGCGCACGGCTCAGATCTGATTCGAGCACTTTCGTTTCCGCCTCCCAGTTTTTCAGGTTGGCCTGGATGGAGCGGGTCTTGGCGGCGGCCGCGTCGAGGTCAGCGGAAATCTGGCGGTCGTCGAGGCGGGCGAGCAGCTGGCCCTTGCGCACGCGAGTGTTGGGCTCAGCCAGAATGGAGACGATGACGCCCTCGCGCAGTGCGGCTACGTCCACCTGGTTTTCGACCACGATCGGGCCCGAAGCCACGAAGGCGCTGTCGTCTGGAGGAGGCGCGGAGAGAGAAACCGGCGGGGCGGGGCGTGCCACTGGCGCTGCGGCGGCTACTCGCGAGGTTTCGCTCGAGTCGCTGCAGGCGTTCAACGCCAGCGCAATGGTCATCACGGTCGCGAGCTTAACAACCCGTTTCATAAACCCTCCTACTTCTGGCCTATGTGACTTTCCGCTCATGCTCGGCGGGCAGGATGCCCGCCGGACAGCCGGCGGGACGCCGGCGCTACCAAGCTCCTACCATCCGAACCAGGACCATAGCTTTGACCAGATCCATATTGCGGGGCGCCGGAAGAGTACTTTTCCGGCGGGGCTCCATCCCGTGACGACTTTGGCCCGGCCCTGCATGCCGTCGCGAATGGCGCCGTCGGGATTGGGCACCGCTACCCGGGCGAAGAAGACGCGATCGGACCCCTGCACCTGGCTCCTTGGACTCACCACTGTGACCGCACCGTGGAAGGTGCGGGTGGGAAAGCCGTCCAGCTTCACTGAAGCTTTCTCGCCGGGGTGAAGCAGCAGGACGTCGTCTTCGTCGATGGCCACATCGACAACCGCGCGCGAGGTATCGACGACTTCAGCAAAAGTGTCGCCGGGCATCAGCTTCCGTCCCACCAGGTCTTCCACGTGTGAAGTCGCAACCACGCCGTTGATGGGGGAGCGCAACTGGGTGCGATCCAGGCGCTCGCGGGCGCGGGCCAGTTCCGAGGCCCAGTAGTCGGCCTGGATGCGCTGAATGCCGGCTTCGCCGCCGTCGTTATTGTTCAACGCCCGATTCATCTGCGAGACCGCGGTTTCGTACTTGGCCTGGGCCGCGGCCAGTTGAGCCCGGTACTGCCAGTCCGAAAGCGTGGCCAGAACGGTTCCCGCGCTCACCGCATCGCCCTCGCGAACGTTGACGCGCTGCACCACGCCCTCCACCTCAGGCTGGACCAGAACGCTTTGCGTGGGACTGACCGAAGCGTCGCCCACCACGCGCAGCGGCAAGGGAAAGATCAGCAGGAAGAGCAGCGCTGCGGCCGCGCCTGTCACCAGCAACGCCCGGCGCCGTTTCTCGAGTGCCAGAAATTTGCGTTTCCGGTCGAGCACCGGCTTCAACAGGTCGATGAAAGGAACTTCGCGGTACAGCGAGGCATTACGCAACGCAACCGTCGCCTGCGAGGTGAGAATCTTGATCATCTCCAGGTGGGCGGGGCCGAGGAAGTCGGGATCGCTGCTCTCGAACGATAAGGTGCCGACCCGGCCGTCATCGTCGGTCAGCGGCACGGCGTAAAAGCCGCGCATGCCAGTCTCGGAGAAGTATTTGGTGAGCTTGGCCTGGGTTTCGGGACGGGGATCTTCGAAGTGCTCTCCGTGCTGCGAGAAAGACACGGCTTCGCTGGATAGTGACGCCCATTCCAGCAGCTCCTGCAG
>DATGYF010000647.1:0-6580 GCA_035298145.1 Terriglobales bacterium
GAGCAGCACCAGACCCCGGGTGGCAGGGTCCTCCGAGGCAAATTGGCTGGTGACCTTGGGGCTTCCGTACCCAAAGAAGTGGTTGTAAGGATCGATCACCTCAAAATTGTCTTCAGCCTGGTCTCCCAGTGGATTGGTGCAGCGGGCGGCGACCACCAGATCCTCAATGCCATCGCCATTAAGGTCCCCCTTCATGGGTAGCGGTCCCGGCATGAGCTTGCAAGTCGATCCAAACTGCTTCTGGATGAAGTCATCATCCACCGCGGCGGCGGGCGGGTGTGCCTGCTGAGCCGAAGCAATAAGTGACAGTACGATGCCACCGAAAATCAGACCTATACGACATGGCAACTGCATGGATCTACTCTAGTCCTGTTCTTAAGCCGAGAGTAGAGACAGAATAGGTGCAGAGCGGAATTCGTGTGGGGCCGGGTCTTCGACCCGGCCGAGCCGAGCCAGGCTCGGCTAGCATTGCGATCGGTCGGCCCCAGCGCGACCCCGCCGAGCTCTGCTCGGCCTGACCGGGTCGGAGACCCGGTCCCACACAGTCTGTGGTCTATCGTCCTGGCTATTTCTTGAAATGCTCCCAGCCCTGCGGCAACAATTCCTGCCTCATACCCTTCTTGTTCCGCACGAAAACCTTCCGGCCCCGCACGATCATGCCAATCTGCCGGACAGCAACCCCCGCAATGCGCGGCGGGACCCTTTTTCCCTCCGGCACGGTGAACAGCAACTCGTAATCCTCCCCGCCATGCAGGGCGAAGCGGAGATCAACCCTTCGCCCCGTCTTTCCCAGATTGGCAAGTGGAATGGCGTCGGTTTCGATCTCGGCGCCCACTCCGCTTTCCTCGCAGACATGGCTGAGGTCGGTAGAGAGCCCGTCGCTGAGATCGATCATGGCGGAAGCTAATCCCTTTTCGCGGAGAACTCGTCCAACCGCAACCCGAGGCGTTGGATAAAAGTGCCGGCCAAAATCCAGCGGCCGGAGCTTCTTTCCGCGGGAAAGCAAATCCAGCGTTGCCGCGGAAGCGCCAAGCTCACCAGTGACGTATATCCGATGGCCCGGACGGGCTCCCGAACGCAGCACCGCTTTGCCCTTCGGCACCGAGCCCAACACGACGATATCGGCCAGAATTCCGCCGGGAGATTCGGCAGTGTCGCCTCCGGCCAGTTCCACTTTGAAGTCGCCAGCCAGCTCGAGCAGGCCGTTGAGGAAGCCATCCACCCAGCTCTGTGGCAAACTGCCTGGCAGGGCGAGCGAAAGAAATACCGCTTGCGGCATTCCGCCCATGGCAGCGATGTCACTGAGTCCGCGCGCCAGACAACGGTGTCCCACACTCTCGGGCGGGTGCCATGCCCGTCTGAAATGGATGTTCTCCAGGCTGAAATCAGTCGTAACCAGGGCTTGATGACCGCGAGGGATGGGAACCACGGCACAATCGTCCCCGATGCCGATGCCACGGAAGCTGGCATGCCGTTTTGCAGCTTGCATGCGAAGCCGGCGGATGAGCGCTTTCTCAGGCAGGGGCACGCCGCAATCATATACAACCGTGCAGGGCCGGGTCTCTGACCCGGCCGACCGAGCATAGCTCGGCAAGCTCCTCTGTTGAGCATCCATTTTCAGGCACCGAGCTGTCGAGCTTCGCTCGACTCGGCCGGGTCACAGACCCGTCCCCACACCGTTCTTGCGACTGGCACAACGGTCACGTTACCCTCCCTCCCAAAGTCACCACTGAGTAACAGGTCCCTTCGGGCAGTCCTCCATACCCGGCGTTGGTAAGGCCGCCAACGTTGACAGGGGGGAACCTACTTTGTTACCGTTGCGAAGCTGTCCAAACACTTGTGGCCGAACTAAGTGCTGCATTCAGTAGGGATTGCAGACACGGGTTTCGGTCATCCCGGTTCCGGTAGGGTTCGGGCGCGTAAAAACAGCTGGAGTTGCAAGATTCAGAGCTGGCCCGGATTCAGGATGGCAATGGGGCTCTCGTAACCGCGAGCCGCCCACATTGGGCCGATCCTGATCGACTATACGGAAGGAATAAATTGCAAAAACGCTTTTACATCCTTTTCGTGGCACGCGGTGACGACGGTCAGTTGCGCAAGATCCCAATCCCCGTTCACTACCTGTACGTGTTTCTGGTGGGCGCCTCGATTGTGGGCCTGAGCCTGACCGGCATCGCCAGTTCATACCTGCGCATGCTGCTGAAGGTGTCGCATTACAACGAGCTCCGCACCGAGCGGGAAGACCTCCGTAACCGTTATTCCCGGCTGGAGCAGGTGGCCAAGGAGCGCGATATTCAGGTGGCCTCGCTGGGGTCGCTGGCGGGCGAAGTTTCTTCGCTGTATGGCCTGAAGTCGGATCCCAACCTGGTAACGGCCTCTTCAGAAAACGTGGCTGGGGTTCAGTTCGTTTCTTCCCTGGACCAGCTTTATGCGCTCAGGACTTCCGCTCTGACCGGCGCTACCATGACCGGCCTTTCCCTGGGACTTACCCGTAACGTGACCACGGCGGACTGGCTGAGGGCAAATTCAGCTCCCAACCTCTGGCCGGTTGAAGGTCCCGTGACCGGCTCGTTTGGCGAACGCATCGATCCGTTCAACGGCGAAGGTGCTTTCCATAGCGGCATCGATATCGGATCCACTGACGGGCAGCCCGTCGTGGCGCCGGCCGATGGGGTGGTCACTTTTGCAGATTTCATGGGCGGCTACGGACGGGCCGTCATGATTGACCACGGCCACGGCATTACCACCCGCTACGGCCATCTGGCGAACTTTGCCGTCATGACAGGCCAGCACGTGCATCGTGGCGACACCATCGGATTCGTCGGTGAGAGCGGCCGCAGCACTGGTCCGCACCTCCACTACGAAGTGCGCATCAATGACACCCCGGTAAATCCCCACAAATACTTGCGGCTCACGGTCGCGAATGTGGGTGGATTCTCAGCCGGAAGCTAGCTTCCCCGGACAATAAGGGCCGTTTCTAGTTTCCGGTTTCTCGTTTCCAGTTTCTGGAACCGGCCGCTTGGGGATTCATTGCAGCCGGAAGCGTTCGTTCATCAGGCGCTGCAATCGGGGCTTATAGAGGATGTCGTAGGCCAGTTCCTTGTCAGGAAACATGGCAAGAGCCGCGCGCCTGGCGCCGGCTACCAGTTCTGAGGCTTCTTCCACGGTGAGGTTGGCGTCCTGGCTGATCACTGACATGACCATGCTCATCATGAGCTGCAGCCGCCGGATGTTTCTGGCTTCCTGTTCTTTCTCGGTCAGGTGCGCGGACCGTTCAGCCCGCTCCTGTGCACTCATTACGTCCCCCGGACTTGTTCAGGACCTACAACCAATACTGAGTTCCAGTATTTTTCGATGCGCTGCCGCAACCGGGCGTTGCGCTCGTCCCGATTCTCCTATTCTGTGAGCTTTCGGGAGGGAATTCAACATCTCCGGGGTGTAGGACTTCGGTTACCCCTGCCAACCGGGGTACAATCACTGTACTGCAAGACAGACGGAAGACCGAAGCGGGCTGATCCATTTATGTGATTCGTGGTATGTGATTCGGTGCCGCCGCCTGCCGCCTCGATCGGAGGAGCTATGAATCAACGTCCCGCTGTGCGCCCCAATCCCAATGAAAAACTGGTGCGGGTTTTTGACACCGAACAGGAGTCCGAAGCCCTGGTCGTGCACGGCCTGCTGGAGTCCACCGGGATCGATTCCGACATCACATCCATCGATGCCCAGCAGGACATTCTGCCGGGAGTAGGCGGCACCATTATTCTGGTGCGCGAAGAGGATGCCGGCCGGGCGCGGCGGGTGATCGAAGAATATCGCCAGGCGCCGGGCAGCGATGAAACCGCGGAAATTGATATCAGTGGACTTCCGCCCGAGGAAGACCAGGGATAACAGTCTTGCCGTCCAGGTAGAACGTGACTGCTCCGTCAAGATCGGTGCGGTAGGTCATCACGCCGGCGTCTCCCAGCCGGGTCAGAACTTCTCCGCGCGGGTGGCCATAAGTATTGCGCGCTCCCACGGAAATCACTGCAAATCGGGGATGCACTCGTTCAAGCAGCAGTGGAGTGGTCGAGGTTGCGCTGCCGTGATGCGCCACCTTGAGCAGATCGGCTTCCGGTTCCTCCTCCGCGATTTCCTGTTCTGAGCGTTTCTCTGCGTCTCCTTCCAGCAGGGCCGATGTTTTCCCGTAAACCAATTTCATCACCAGAGATTCATCATTACGCCGTGCGACCAGGTCCTGAGCGCCGGGAGCCATGATTCGCACCTCTGCCCCGCCAAAGTCGAACTCATCACCCGCTTGGTGCTGGACCACGCGCACTCCCAGCTCCTGCGCCCGTTGCAGCAGGCCCTTCATCTCCGGGTCCGAGGGATCGCCCAGCCACAACTCCCGTGGCCTGAAGTTGGCCAATATGGCCGCGGCCCCGCCCATGTGATCGGCATGCGCGTGCGTGATGGCCACCGCGTCGAGACGGCTGATGGCACGCGACCACAGGTAGGGCGACACTACGTCTTCGCCAATATCCAGATCCGAGTGCACCCAGTACGGCAGGCCTCCGGCGTCCACCAGCAGAGTTCGGCCAGTCGGAGTTACCAGCAGGATCGAGTCTCCCTGGCCTACATCAATCGCTGTCATCTCCAAAACCTCGGAACGAAACTGTGGACGCGGCGGGACTGCCGAGATCCAGAGAGCGCTCGCGACCAATGCCGCCAATCCCGTGGCGGCGATCCAGGGACGGCGCCGCGCCAGGGCCATGGCCAGCACGATGGCCAGGACGCTGAGCAAGATCACCGCAGTCCCTGGCGTGGGCACCCGCAGATCGGCGATCCGTAACCCGCCCAGCCAGCGCACCGTGCCCGCAATACCCTCAAGAGCGAAGCCGGCAATCAGCACAGGAACCTTCGCCAGGGCGTGCGAAACATAACCCAGCGCCATGGCTGCGACCGCCGCCGGCATCAGCAGTTCCATCAGCGGCACTACCAGCATGTTGGCCGGCAGTCCCACCACCGTGGCGCGATGGAAGTAGAAGGCCATGGGAAGCGCCAACCCGACCTGCATGATCACCGAGATCAGAAGCAGTTCACCCACGCCAAGCAGCGTGCGTGCCGTCGCGGCCAGCACCGGCAAAGTGAAACCGCGGCCGGCGAAGCGCCGCAGCCGTCCTGCGATCATGCGCAGGTCCAGACGAAACTGCACCACTGTTGCCGGCAGAACAAAATCGTAGGACATGGAATCGATATTTCTCGAGCCTCGGACAAAGGGTTGCGTCGTCCGCTCCAGAACGGGTATGCCGACGGCCGCCACCAGCCACACGCACAAAAATGTCAGCTGGAAGCTGGCTCCGAACAGGACTTGCGGGTTCACGATCAGCAGACCAAGCGCCGCCGCCCCGATGGCGTTGAGCATGGATTTCTCACGATAGAGCAGGCGCGCCCCGAGATAGAGCGCCAGCATCAGCGTGGCCCTCCAGACTGGGGCGCCCAGCGCGGTCAGCCAGGCATAGCCCAGCATGAGCGCTACCGAAATGGCGCCCGCCAGCAGATCGCTGACCCGCAGCCGCCGCAGGAACCAGAACGCGACCAGGGCGAGAATACTCACATTCATTCCCGAGACCACCAGCACGTGATAAGTGCCCGAGCGCTGAAAGTCCACGCGGTTGGCCCGGTTGATGAACGCCTCTTCACCAATCACCATGGCGTCCATCAGTGCGGCTTCCCGCGCCGGCCACAGGGCGTGGACTTTGTCGATTATGCTGCGATGGACCCGCGCCCGCCAGAATTCAGCCCGGCTGCCGGCAAAGCCAGGGAGGATCTCGACGCTCGCGGCCTTGGTCGAGGCCAGTGCGACGACCCCGCTTTCCGCCAGGTATCCCCGGTAGTCAAACGCCCCTGGATTGCGGTAGTTGCGCGGCGCGGAAATCTTTGCGGGAAATCGAATGCGCTCGCCGTAGCAGAAAAGCCGTGCAGCGCTGGCCTCTCGCGGAGGTTCGTTTTTCAAATGCTGTTGATAGACATTTATTCGCAAGCCGGAATTGACCGCAGACTTCTCGTCGCCCCGAGCGATCTCTTCGGTCTCGACCTCCAGCCTCTGCCGAACGCTGCCCGGACCGTCTTCTTGCGGAATTCCCTCCTTGGTGACGTGGGCCGTAACCACGACTTCGGTCCCGTCGGCAAAGCGAAGCAAGCGGGAACCGGCATAATCCGGGACCCGCACTTGCACCATGAGCGCTGCCAGAAAGAAGAGCGCCCCTAGTCCCAGGATGAATGCCGGCGGGCCGCGTCGCCGGAACAGGTATGCGCCCGACAAGGCGAAGACAATCCATGCCGCCACCCACCACACCGGCGGCCGCCAGGCGTGAGCTCCGACGGCAATTCCCGCGGCAAAGGCCAGCGCAGCCCACAGCAATGGCTGCCGCCCACCCGAGGTCGATCTGAATTCTGTAGTCACACAACTCACGTGGGAACAGCCCCCTTCGACTTGCGCTCAGGGCAGGTCCCCGGGCTGTTCAGTCGAGTGCGGCTCGACCCGGTTTACTGGGAATAGCAAGCGGAGCTTCGCTCCGCCGGACAGCCGGGGGCGGCTGTC